>NZ_JBQCCF010000027.1:0-47476 GCF_051962475.1 Dyella sp. | reverse complement strand
AAAATAAAACCCCCGCGAGGGGGTTATTTTTTTTTTTTTTTTTTTTTTATAAACCCACTTTTTCCCCCCCCCCCCCGGGGCTCCTACACCGGCAGGCGGATCAGGCGAACGCAATGCTGGCGACGGCGCCGTTGGTATCGGTGCGCGGACGCATCGATACCTGCCAGCCGTAGAGCTCGCACAGTCGCCGCACGATCGCCAGGCCCAGACCCGCGCCGCTGCCGCCGGCGCCTTCGCCGCGCACGCCACGCTGGAACAGCCGCTCGGCATCCTCCGGCTTGATGCCCGGACCGGTATCGATCACTTCGATGCCGTTGGCGCCCACTTCCACCCGCACCTCGCCGTCGAGCGTGTACTTGATGGCGTTGCCGATCAGGTTGGTCAGCGCCACCGCGAGCACGGAGGCCGGTGCGTTCACACTGACCGGCTCGCGCTCATCCAGGTGCACGGCGACGGGCTTGTCGCGGATCTGCGGGCGCTGGCTCTCGATCACGTCGGCGGCCACCTTGGCCACGTCGGTGGTTTCGCCACGGGTCGGGCCGCGCCGCTCGGCGCGCGACAGCAGCAGCAGCGCCTCGATCAGCTCGGTGGCCTGGCGCGAGGCGCGCTCGATGCGCTTGAGCCGTTCGGCCAGCTTGGGCGTGAGATCCGGCGAGCCCTGCAGCAGTTCGGTGGTGCTGGCGATCACCGCCAGCGGCGTGCGCAGCTCGTGGCTCACGTCGGAATTGAACTCGCGATCGCGCTCCACCATCGAGGTCAGCCGCGCGGCGTAGTCGTCCAGCGCCTGCGCCAGCTCACCGACCTCGTCGTCGGCGAAATGCGCCGCCAGCGGCTCGGCCTTGCCGGCCTTGCGGAACTCGCGCAAGCGCTGCGCCAGCTGGCTGACCGGCTTGAGCACCTTGCGCGACAGCCACAGGCCGATCGCCAGCGACAGCAGGCCGAACAGGAATACCGCGCCGATGACGCTGAAGAGCAGCTGCTGCTTGCCCAGCTCCTCGCGCGAGACGTCGTAGCGTACAAAACTGATGATGCCGTTCTCGCGATAGACCGCGAGCTTGTAGTGATGAACCCGACCACCGTCGTCCGGATCCGGCTCGTGGATGTCGTGCACCCCGGTAGCAAGGTTCTGCCATGCCAACGGCGCCTTGTAGAGCGTGCGATCGCTCTTGACCATGCCGGTGATGAGTCGCGAGCCCGTTCCAGGCGCGTCAGGGTGCTCCTGAGCGAAGCGGTTGGAGTACTTGGCGTCATCCAACAGGCTGGCATTGACCAGCTGATCCTCCACCCGCGTGCGGATATTCAGTGCCGCAAACGCAAACAACGCGCTGAGGCCGAAGCCGAACAGCGCGAAGGAGACGACGAGACGGAACCGCAGCTTACGCCTGGACTGCATCCGGATCGACCATGCGATAACCGATGCCGTGCCGCGTGTGAATCAGCGGCTTCTCGAACGGCTTGTCGATCGCCGCACGCAATCCATGGATGTGCACCCGCAGCGAGTCGCTGTCCGGCAGCTCCTCGCCCCACACCTTCTGTTCCAGGTCCTGCCGGGTCACCACCGACGGGCTCGCTTCCATCAGCGCCTGCAGCAACTTCAGGCCGATCGGATTCAACTGGATCGACTTGCCCTCGCGGTTCACCGTGAGCGTGTCGAGGTTGAAAGTGAGATCGGCCACCTTGAGCACGCGGCTCTGCGGACCCTTGCCGCGGCGCGCCAGCACTTCCAGCCGCGCGGACAATTCCTGCAGCGCGAACGGCTTGGTCATGTAATCGTCGGCGCCGGACTCGAAGCCGGTGAGCTTCTGCTCCAGCGCGTCGCGCGCCGTAAGCATGAGGATCGGCGTCTGCTTGTGCGCCTCGTGGCGCAGCTTGCGGGCCACTTCCAGCCCGTCCATGCCGGGCAGGGTCAGGTCGAGCACGATCACGTCGAAATCGTGCACCACCGCCAGGTGCAGACCGGTGACGCCATCGCCGGCGAAATCGACCACGTGGCCGCGGTCTTCCAGATAATCGCCGATGTTGGTCGCGATATCGCTGTTGTCTTCAATCACCAGTACGCGCATGCGCCACTCCGTGCGGTCGGCGCACGGGCCGGCCTTATGGGTTGCAAGCTTAACAAGCCTGTTGCGGGAAAGCGGAGCCGCCCGGGCGCAAAAACTGAACGCGCCGCGCGGGCAAAGAAAAGGCCCGGATGACTGTCCACGCGGGATCAGCACACCCGGGCCCAAGCTACTGCCCCGATACCGAATCTGCTGCCACCAGACCTACAGGTTGAAGTGCCAAGCAAATGCAGTGGGGTCTTTATAGGTGGGGGGTGGTTAGGATGCAGTTAATGGCCCGCTGACGACCCGCCGAGTGTTCAGCTAGCTGCGTTCTGCTCCAGATGCTTGATGATGCAGCCGGACACATCCACGCCGCTGGCTGCCTCGATGCCTTCGAGTCCCGGCGAGGCATTCACTTCCAGCAGCAGCGGCCCACGGTCGGAGCGCAGCAGATCCACGCCAGCGATGCCCAGCCCAAGGGCCTGCGCGGAGCGAATGGCGATCTTCTTTTCCTGCGCGCTGAGCGTGGCCTTCACTGCCGTGCCGCCGCGATGCAGGTTGGCGCGAAACTCGCCCGGACTGGCGTCGCGCTGCATCGCCGCCACCACCTTGTTGCCGACCACGAAGCAGCGCAGGTCGCTGCCCTTGGCCTCGGCAATGAACTCCTGCACCAGGAAGTTGGCGTACAGGCCGCGGAAGGCCTCGATCACGCTCTGCGAGGCGCTGCGCTTTTCCGCCAGCACTACGCCGGTGCCCTGGCTGCCTTCGTTGAGCTTGATCACGTGCGGCGGCTCACCGAGCATCGCCAGCACGTCGGTGGTGTCGTCGGGGTTGTCGCCGAACACGGTTACCGGCATCTGCAGCCCGTGCGAGGCGAGGATCTGCAGGCAGCGCAGCTTGTCGCGCGCACGTAGCACCGCATCGGACGGATTGGGCGTGTACACGCCCATCATCTCCAGCTGACGCAGCACGGCGGTGCCGTAGAACGTGCTCTGCGTGCCGATGCGCGGGATCACCGCATCGATGTCGCGCAGCGCCTTGCCCTTGTAGCGAATCTCCATATTGCCCGGCGCGATGCGCACGTAGCAGCGCAGCGGATCGAGCACGCGCACCACGTGGCCGCGCTCGCGTGCCGCCTCCACTAGGCGCTGGGTCGAGTACAGCCGCGTATTGCGCGAGAGGATGGCTATTTTCATGGGTTGTCCGACACCGCGCGCTCGGCGCGCGGCTGGGTATAGGAGAGCATCGGATCGACCGCAAAACGTCCGATCAGGGCGGTGCGGCCGAGCAGCATGGGAAACAGCATGTGACGACGATCGGTCAAGCTGATGTCAATCGGGAACGCCTGCCCGGCCAGGCTCACCGCACTGCGGATGAACCAGCGCTCGCTGCGCCGCCCGCCGGTGTCGGTAACCACGCGCCGATCCAGCGCTGGCGCTTCGCCCTGCCAGGTGGTCACACGGCGACGTCCCGCGCTCACGCTGAAACGCAGCCAGGTGGCGCCGTCGCGACGGAAGGTTTCGAGCGAGTCGATGTGCAGCGCGCTGGATCGCGCGCCCGTGTCGAGCTTGGCCTTGAGGCCGGCGATGCCGAGATCGGGCAGCGCCACGCGCTCCCGCCAGCCGAGGGTGATGACATCCGCCATGGTCAGCGCACGCGTCGGGAGGTGGGGGCTCGGGGATCGAGGGGAGTGGAGCGGGTGAAGGGAATCGAACCCTCGTCAGTAGCTTGGGAAGCTACAGCTCTACCATTGAGCTACACCCGCGTCGGCGGCAGATGGTAACCCGCCCGTCGCGCGCGAGGGAAGCGCCCGCATGCGGCCCAACGGCGGCTAAACCGCACATGGCGGCCGGCTGAATCGAGCGCCTGATCGGCGCCTTCGCGCGAGCTGTCCGCCGCGGCCGCGTGCCCATAATGCCGCCGCGGTCATCCCGACCGATGGCGAAACGTTTTGCGAACTGGGCCCGCGCCCCGGGCCGCCGCTTCCACGGAGGAAGTCATGGGTCAGTCCTGGTTGTTCCGCCCCGCCGGTCGGCGTGCGTGGTCGCGGCTCGGCGCTGTGCTCGCGCTAGCGCTTGCTGTCGGCGTTGCGCAGGCACAGTCATCCGGTGGCGATGCCGGCGATCCGCCTGACCGGGTCGCGCGCCTGGCGTACCTGGCCGGCGACGTCGGCTTCCTGCCCGCCGGCGCCGAAGACTGGAGCGAGGCCTCGCTGAACCGTCCACTCACCCGCGGCGACCGCCTAACGGCGGCGAACGATGCGCGCGCCGAGCTGGAGCTGGACCACGCCAGCCTGCGGCTCGACCGGGACACCGACGTGGGCATACTGCAACTGGACGATCGCCTCGCCCAGCTGGAACTCACCCGCGGCACGCTCAATCTGTCCGTACGCACACTCGATCCGGATGAAAGCTACGAGATCGACACGCCGAACGTGGCGCTGGTGGTCAACTCGCCCGGCGTGTACCGCATCGACGTGGACGAGCGCAGCGGCACCACCGACATCACCGCGCTGGACGGCCAGGCCACGGTGTACGGCGCCAATGACGCCAGCCGTCGGCTGATCGGCGGGCACCGCTATCGCTTCGACGACAGCTCGCTGACGCAGGTGGCCGAATCCTACGCAGGCGCCCAGGACGCGTTCGACCTGTGGTGCGCCGACCGCGACGATCGCTACGCCCGCGCGAGCAGCCGCCAGTACGTCGCCGACGACGTCATCGGCTACGAGGATCTCGATCGCTATGGCCAGTGGCAGAGCGACGACGCTTACGGCCGGGTCTGGTACCCGGCCACCGTCGCCAGCGACTGGGCGCCCTACCGCGATGGCCACTGGGCCTACGTGGCGCCGTGGGGCTGGACCTGGGTCGACGACGCGCCATGGGGTTTTGCGCCCTACCACTATGGCCGCTGGATCAACGTAGGCGGTCGCTGGGGCTGGATTCCGGGGCCGCGCGAGTTGCGTGCGGTATACGCGCCGGCGCTGGTTGCTTTCGTCGGCGGCAACGGCTGGAGCGTGTCGGTGGGCGCGGGAGCGCCGATCGGCTGGTTTCCGCTCGGCCCGGGCGATTTCTACAACCCGTGGTATCGGGTCAGCGCGGACTACTACCGCCGGGTGAACCGGCACAACCTGCACTGGGATGATCGTTGGCACCACGACCACGACCGCGACGGCTTCGAGCGCTATTTCAACGAGCGCTATCGCCGCTACCGCGAAGGCCGCGCGCCGGACGAGCACTACGTCAATCGCCATGCACCGCACGGCATCACTGCCGTTTCGCGCGAGGCATTCGTGCAGGCCCGGCGGGTGGAAGGCCATCGGGTGCAGATCGATCCGGGCCATCTGCGCATGGCGCCAGTGCTCGGCCGCCTGCCGGTGAGCCCGGTGCGCGCCAGCTTCGCCGGTGCGCCCACGCCGCGCGGCCGGACCGTGCCGCAGGGTCGTTTCGATCGGCCCGTGGTGAGCCACCGCGCGCCCCCGCCCCGCGACGGACTCGCCAACCGCTTCCCACAGGCACGCGGCCGGCCGGATGCACCGCTCGCGGATCCGTCGGTCGGGTTGCCGGCCACCCGCTTCGTGCATGGCCGCCCGATGCCACAGGAAACGAGCGCTACACCCGCGCGCGTCGTCGGGACTGTCGGCGCGTCCGACCACACCGGGCGGTTCCCGGCGGTCAGGGGTCGCCCGGACGCGGCCACCAGCGCGCGCGCGATGGCGATGCCGTCTTCCCGATTCGCCCACGGCCGCCCCGGTCTGGACGAGTCGAATACCCCGCCGACGCGCGGCGGCATGCTGCCGTCGGTACCGCGCTTCGTCCGCGCCGAGCAACTCCCAGCCGCGAGCCCGCCACGCGCATCGGCTCCAACGCCCGCTTACGGCGACGAGCGTCCCCGCGAGACACAACGCCCGGCGACGCTGCCCGTTACGCCGCGCTTTGCGCCAGCCGATCGCCGTCCGCCTCCCGCCTGGCGTGCAGCGCAAGGCGAGCCCCCGATGATGCGCAGTGAGCGCTCGCGCCCCGCCGAACCCACGGTGGAGCGGCGCGTTGAGCCGCGCTTTGCGCCGCGCCAGGCGATGCCGGCGCCGCCGCGCGAGGCCATGCCGGTGCCACAGCGACGCTTCGAAGCCCCGGCACCGCGCGCGGCGCCGCCAGCCCAGAGCGAACCGCGCCATGCCCCACCGCGCAAGGGCGAGGACAGCCACACCGGGCACCCCGGCGCCGCGCGATTCCAACATCACTGAGTCGCGGCGATACAATGGACGGCCTTGCCACGGCCGGCATGCTTTACGGCATGCCGGCCGCTGCTTTTCGGGCGCGCCGTCCCGTGCCGCTGCCCATGACTCGCGGATGTTCCCCATGACCGACCACCCCGACCACGACGCACTCCCGGCGGACGCCGACGGCCCGGCCTACCTGCGCCGCATCCGCAGCTTCGTGCTGCGCGAGGGCCGCATGACGCCGGCGCAGCAACGCGCGTTCGACGCGCACTGGTCGCGCTACGGGCTGGATTACCGGGGCGCGCCGCGCGACTTCACCGCGACCTTCGGCCGTAGCGCACCGCGCGTGCTGGAGATCGGCTTCGGCAACGGCGAGGCCCTGGCCTGGGCCAGCGAGCACGATCAGGTGCGCGACTTCATCGGCGTGGAAGTGCACGGCCCGGGCGTGGGTCGGCTGATGAACGCACTGGCCGCGCGCGACGCCGCCAACGTGCGCCTGTACAAGCACGACGCGGTGGAAGTGCTCGAACACGAGATCGCCCCGGGCACGCTGGCCGAGGCCCGCATATGGTTTCCCGACCCCTGGCACAAGAAGCGCCATAACAAGCGCCGCATCATCCAGCCGGCATTCGTCGCCCTGCTCGCCTCGCGCATGGCGCCCGACGGTTTGCTGCATCTTGCCACCGATTGGCAGCCCTATGCCGAGCACATGCTCGAGGTGATGGAAGCAGCGCCGGACTGGCGCAACGCGGTGGCCCCGGGTGCCTATGCCGAGAAGCCGGACTGGCGCATCGAGACCCACTTCGAGCGGCGCGGGCTCAAGCTCGGGCACGGGGTGTGGGACCTGCTTTACCGCCGTCGCTGAGGTCCGCGTGCGGCGCGGTTCACCAGCCGCGCAGCCCAGCCGCATATACTGCGTCCTGACACAGGGACGGGGCGCCGCGTGAGGTTCACTTCGCACCACCGCATGCAACATGGCGGCCTGGCCCGGCGACCCTGCGGCGTGCGAATTCCTGACCGGCGAGACCTCACTCCGTGGGCCTGACCCTCACTCCCGAAATGATCCTGGTGCTGGCGCTGGTCGGCTTCACCATGCTCATGCTGGTGCTGGAGTGGATCCGCGCCGACATGGTCGCCCTGTTGGTGGTGGTGGTGATCGGCCTGACTGGGCTGATCCCCTCCGACCGCGTGTTCAACGGCTTCGCCGGCAACGCGGTGATCGCGATCATCGCGATCATGATCATGGGCGCCGGGCTGGATCGCGCCGGCGTGCTCGCGCTCACCGCCAACTTCGTGATGCGCATGGCGCGCGGCATGGAATCGCGTCTGGGCGTGGTGATCAATGCGGTCACCAGCCTGTTCAGCGCGGTGATTCCCAGCCAGGCGCTGGCGGCCCTGATGATCCCGGTGATCAGCCGCCTGTCCGCGCGCACCGGCGTGCCGATCTCGCGCCTGTTGCTGCCGATGGCGTTCTGCATTCTCACCGCCACCAACACCACGCTGATCGCCAACTCGCCGCTGATCATCCTCAACGACCTGATCGCCAGCGCCAACAACAACCTGCCGCCCGGCGCGCACACGATCCCCAAGTTCGGCCTGTTCAGTGTGACCCCGGTGGGCCTGGCGTTGGCGGTACTGGGCGTGGCGTTCTTCTATTTCTTCACCCGCAAGCTGCTGCCAGAGCGTGAGGACGAGCGGCTCAAAGTCACCCCGGGCCGTACCGAGAGCTACTTCGCCGACACCTACGGCATCGTGGGCGAGACCGCCGAGCTCACCGTCACTGCCGAGAGCCCACTGGTCGGCATGAGCATCGGCGAGGTGGAGCAACTGCGCGAGGCGCCGCTGATCCTGGCGATCAAGAGCGGCAACGACGCGCGCATGGCGCCGCCGGTGGACCAGGTGATCTGGGTCGGCTCGGTGCTCGGCGTGCTCGGCCCGCGCGAGCAACTGGCGCAGTTCGCCAACAACCAGCTGTGCAAGCTGTCGCCGCGCATGCGCCAGCTCGCCGAGCTGTTCAATCCGACCCGTGCCGGCATTTCCGAGGCGGTGATTCCGCCGAGCTCGCGCTTCATCAAGCAGACCATCGGCGAGCTGCGGCTGCGCAAGCGCTACGGCATTTCGGTGCTGGCGGTGAACCGCGGCGACCAGGTGCTGCGCGACGACGTGCGCGGCATCAGCCTGCGCGCCGGCGACACGCTGGTGCTGCACTCGAGCTGGCGCGAGCTGGCGCAGACCACCGAGGACAAGGACCTCGTGGTGGTCACCGACATCCCCAAGGAAGAGCAGCGTCCCGGCAAGATCTGGCACGCGGTGGGCTTTTTCACCCTGGCCAAGGGCCTGGCGCTGTTCACCAACCTCGATCTGTCGGTGGCGATGATGACCGGCGCGATCGGCATGCTGCTCACCGGCGTACTGAACATGGACGAGGCGTACAAGGCGATCAACTGGAAAACGATCTTCGTCACCGCCTGCCTGATTCCGCTGGGCTGGTCGATGGACGCCACCGGCACCGCCGCCTGGCTGGCGCAGGAAGTACTCGCCTACCTCGGCCACGCCGCGCCGTGGATCCTGCAGCTGTCGCTGGCGATCCTCACGCTGCTGTTCTCGCAGGTGATGTCCAACGTGGGCGCTACGGTCATGATGGTGCCCATCGCGATCAGCGTGGCGGTGGCCACCGGCGGCAACCCGTCGGCCTATGCGCTGATCGTGGCGGTGTCATCGTCCAACACCTTCCTGCTCAGCTCCGGCCATCCGGCGCTGATGATGGTGGCCGGCCCGGGCGGCTACCGCGGCAAGGATTTCCTGCGCGTCGGCGTACCGCTGACGCTGGCCGTGCTGCTGGTCACCATGCTGGCGATCAACCTGATGTTCCACTGAGTCCGCTACCCTTAGCCATTCGAAGATCCTCGGAACCGGTTCGCATGGTGAATCCTTCTCGGCTGGGCATCGTAGGCCTGGGCTATGTCGGTCTGCCGCTGGCGGTGGAGTTCGGTCGGCTGCTACCCACGGTGGGTTTCGACACCAGCGCCGAGCGTGTCGTCGCCTTGCGGGCCGGCATCGACCACACGCGCGAAACCTCCTCCGACGAGCTGCGCACCGCCAGCCAGCTACAGCTCAGCGCCGATGCTTCCGCGCTGGCCGATTGCAACGTGTTCATCGTCACCGTGCCGACTCCGGTGGACGAGGCGAACCGACCCGACCTCACTCCGCTGGAGCAAGCCAGCGCCACGATCGGCGGCGTGCTCAAGCGCGGCGACATCGTGATCTACGAGTCCACCGTGTACCCAGGCACCACCGAAGAAGTGTGCGTGCCGGTGCTGGAGCGCGTCTCGGGGCTGCGCTTCAACGTGGATTTCTTCTGCGGCTACAGCCCCGAACGGATCAACCCGGGTGACCGCCAGCACCGGCTTGCCACGATCACCAAGATCACCTCCGGCTCGACCCCCGAGGTAGCCGATGCGGTCGACGCGCTGTACCGGCGCATCATCACCGCCGGCACGCACAAGGCGCCCAGCATCAAGGTGGCCGAGGCGGCCAAGGTGATCGAGAACACCCAGCGCGACGTCAACATCGCGCTGATCAACGAGCTGGCGATGATCTTCGACACCATGGGCATCGACACCCAGGACGTGCTCGACGCTGCCGGCACCAAGTGGAACTTCCTGCCGTTCCGTCCCGGCCTGGTCGGCGGCCACTGCATCGGCGTGGATCCGTACTACCTCACCCACAAGGCCACGGTGCTGGGCTACCACCCGGAGCTGATCCTCGCCGCGCGCCGCATCAACAGCCGCATGGGCCTGCACGTGGCGCACCAGGTGATGCGGCTGATGGCGAACAAGCGCATCCACGTGGTGGGTTCGCGCATCCTGGTGTTGGGGCTCACCTTCAAGGAAAACTGCCCGGACCTGCGCAACACCCGGGTGGTGGAGATCGTGCGCGAGCTGGAAGCGGCGCACGCCACGGTGGACGTCTACGACCCCTGGGCCGACGCCGACGAGGCCGAGCGCAAGCTCGGCCTGCGACCGATCGAACAGCCCGCGGCGAACAGCTACGACGCGATCGTGCTGGCGGTGGCGCACCAGCAGTTCGTCGCACTGGACGTCGCCGCAATCCGCGCCTGGGGCCGCGAGGCCTGCGCTGTGTTCGACATCAAGAGCGCGCTGCCGCCAGGTCTGGCCGACGCGCGGCTCTAGACCTCACGAAGCGAGGCGCACCTCGCCATCGACCACGGCGACGGCGACCCGGCGCAGCTCCTGGCCACGGCATGGGCCGCCGATGCACCAGCCGGTGGCTGCAGTGAAACTGGCACCGTGCGCGGCGCAGATCAGCGCCCCCTTGCTGATCAGGAACTTGCCTGGCGCCCAGTCCAGCCGCCGCCCCGCGTGCGGGCAGATGTTGAGGTACGCATGCACGGCGGCACCTTGTCGCAGCACGATCAGGTTCTCCGGCCCATCGGGCAGTGCCGCATCGACGGCAATGGCCTCGCCATCGGGAATGTCGTCCAGCCGGCAGAGCGGGCGGGCGGTCTCACTTCTATCCATCGGCACTTGTCTCGGAGGCACGCAGGCCTCATCGTTGCACGCGTAAGTCGTTGATTTTAACACACGGATTTTTAACACATGCGCTTCGTCCTGCCTGCCCCGCGTCGTGCCCGCCACCCGCTCGTCCGTGCCCTGTCGGTGCTGATCGGCCTCGCCGTGGTGGGCGTGTTGATGGTGTTCGGCCTGATGGTTGCCGGCGTGCTGCTGGTCGGCGGCCTCGTGCTGCTGGCGGTTCGCCAGTGGAAGCTGCGCGCCGGCGCGCCCGTGCGCGGCGCGGCCCGCGCGTCGCATCGCACCCAGACCCTGGAAGGTGAGTTCGTGGTGCTGCACGAAGGCCGCCGTACCGCGCATTGAGCGCGTCCGGACCGCGGTGAAGCGCAAGATCCGGATGGCTCGCGCCGCACCCGCCGCGTAGCCTTGAGCGCATCCTCCCGCGGATGCTGCCATGACCAAGCCCACCACCGATGCTGCCCTCGAGCGCGTTCGCGCGCGGATCGAGCAGTGCGACGCGCTGCCTACCCTAAGCGAACTGGCGGCCACCGCCGGCCTCAGCGCAACGCACCTGCAGCGGGCGTTTCGCCGCCGCTACGGCGTCAGCCCCGCCGAATACCACCGCGCCCGCCGCTTCAATCAGCTGCGCCAGTCGCTGCGAGACGGCAGTGCGGTAACCGAGGCGGTCTACGACGCGGGCTTCGGCTCCGCCAGTCGCGTCTATGAGCACAGCGATCGCCTGCTCGGCATGACGCCGGCCAGCTACCGCTCCGGCGGCGCCGGCGCCAGCATCCGCTACACCATCACCGCCACCCCGCTGGGCCAGCTGCTGGTCGCCGCCACCACGCGCGGCCTGTGCGCCGTCTCGCTGGGAGAGAGCGACGCCACCCTCGAAGCACGGCTGGCGCAGGAGTTTCCCCATGCCGAGCGCGAGCGCGTAGACGCTGGGCGGGAGGAATGGCTGGACGCGGTGATCGCCCGCATCGCTCACGAGCTGGGCTGGAGCGACGTCGAGGCGCCGGCGCTGCCGCCGATCGACGTGGCCGCCACTGCCTTCCAGTGGCGGGTATGGCAGGCGCTCACGCGCATCCCGGAAGGCAGCACGCGCAGCTACGGCGAACTGGCCAACGAGCTGGGCATGCCCAAGGCGGCCCGCGCCATCGGCCAGGCCTGCGGCAGCAACCGGCTGGCGCTGATCGTGCCTTGCCACCGCGTGGTGCGCGAGGATGGCTCGCCCGGCGGCTGGCGCTGGGGCGTGCAGCGCAAGGTGCAGTTGCTTGCCCGCGAACGCGCCGCGTCGCCGCCTCGCGATGCCAACCGTGCCCCTCGTGCGGGGCGTCGCGCTCGCGGATAATGACGCGCCTCCCCCGCGCGACTCCCCCACGCATGTCCCAGCCAGTTTCCGCGTCCGGTGCACGCGGCCCCGTCGATGAGCGCGTGCTGATTCCGCTTGCCCTGCTCGCGCTCTACGTGATCTGGGGCTCGACCTATCTCGGCATCCGCTACGCGCTGGAAAGCTACCCACCGTTCCTGCTCGCCGGCGTGCGCTTCCTCGGCGCAGGCGTACTGCTCTACGGCTTCCTGCGCCTGCGCGGCATGGCCGCCCCGACCGCAGGGCAGTGGCGCAACGCCGCGTTCACCGGCGTGCTGCTGCTCGGCTTCGGCAACGGCCTGGTGTGCTTCGCCGAGCAGCGGGTGAGTTCGGGCATCGCCGCCGTGGCGGTGGCCAGCATGCCGCTGTTCGCGGCGCTGTTCGCCGGCCTGTACGGGCAGTGGGCCACGCGGCGCGAAACGATCGGCCTGCTGATCGGCTTCGCTGGCGTGATCGTGCTGAACCTGGGCAGCGGATTGTCCGGCTCGCGCATCGGCGCGCTGGCGCTGATCACCGCCGCCATGTGCTGGGCGTTCGGCTCGGCATGGAGCCGCCGCCAGGACATGCCCGCCGGCCCGATGAACACCGCCGCGCAGATGCTCTGCGCCAGCGTGGCCCTGCTCGGCGTGGGCTACGCCGGCGGCGAGCACCTGCCCGACCACCCCACCGTGCGCGCCACCGCAGCCGTGGTCTACCTCGCCCTGTTCGGCTCCATCGTCGCCTTCAGTGCTTATCTCTACGTGCTCAAGCACGCACGCCCCGCCGTGGCCACCAGCTACGCCTACGTGAACCCGCCCGTCGCCGTGCTGTTCGGCGTGCTGCTCGTCGGCGAGCACGTAGGCACGTTCGATCTGGCCGGCATGGCGGTGATCCTGCTCGGCGTGGGCGTGATCACGCTGGCGCGGCAGAAGCGCTGAGGCGCCCGGTCTCGTGAAGCCCCGCCGCGGTCGACGTCCGCTGCCGACCGATCGAAAGTTCGTCGCAGAGCTTGTAGAACGCCGCGGCCAAACGACGAATCGCTTCGTCGATACGGCCTTGGGGAACATGCGCGTAGCGCAGCAACAAGGTTATGTGGGGTGGCGGATTGTCATAGTAGACATGTGCTGAGGCGATGCGCACTCCATTATCTGCCGCGCAACTAACGAGAGCGTTCGTCCGGTCGCGTGGCAATTCGACGAAGTGGACGAGGAGTGCTCCACTTGCGCCGCCGCCTGAAACCGCCGCGTGGCGCCCGAAGTGCTCGTGCAGGCTATGCACCAGACTCTCCCGCTTGGCCGCCAGCAGCACGAACAGTCTTCGCAGGTTGCGCTGGTAATCCCCCGCCGCGAGGTAGCGAGCGAGCACACGCTGGAGGAGAAAGCCAGCACCACGGTCAGCCACCCATTTAGCTGCGACGAGGTATGGGCGAAGACCTGCCGGCGCAACGACATAAGCCATACGCATGGTCGGGAAAAACTCGCGCGCGAAAGCTCCGACATAGATCACTTGCTGCCGACGATCCAGTACGTAGAGTGGAGGTGACGCCGTGGAGACCAAGCGGTGCTCGGGCTCGAAATCGTCTTCTATGATGTAGGCACCTCGTTGGTATGCCCAGTTCAGAAGGCGGTGTCGTCGGTCTTCCGACATGACTGCCCCAGTCGGAAATTGCTGCGATGGCATCACGTAGATCAGCTTGGCTTCGGCCAACTCGTTCGCGTGCTGCTCGACATCCAAGCCGGCACCACCCACAGCGCAAGCGACGACGCGGGCGCCCGCCGACCGAAATGTCGCCCGGATCCCCCGGTAGCCCGGATCCTCGATGCCGACAACCATCCCCGGCTGCACAAGGACCCGTGTAACCAAGTCACGCGCCTGTTGGATGCCAGCCACTATGAGGATGTCATCCGGATCCACCTGCAATCCGCGCTCTTGACGCAATTCCAGAGACAACGCCACGCGTAACTCACGCAGGCCGAGGAAATCCTGGGGCAGATTGCTGCGATCCTGCATCGCCTCCAGCAGTACATGGCGCCACTGTCGAGCGCCCGCCGCATCTTGAAAGATCTTTAGATCGGTGAAATCCAGCATGCCGGCCGGAGTCGTGACCGGGGAGCTGGCGAGGGAAACTTCTTTGCAAGCACTAATGGCCCACGGCGAGGGTGTGGGTAAATCATTTACGGGTGGATCGGGCGGTATATGGGCCGCTTGCAAGGGGATGGTTGCCGCATATTCCTGCGAATATCGGTCACTCACGAAAGTCCCGCTGCCGGGATTACTCATCGTGATGCCTTCGCTCTCCAACTGCGCAAAAGCCTGCAGCACGACCGTGCGCGACACGCCCAGTTCGCGAGCAAGCGTGCGAGTACCAGGCAGCCGGTTCGAAGGCTGGAAGCGGCCGCCCTCGATAGCTCGGCAGAGCGCCCGGTAGACCTGCAAATAGAGCGGTTCTCCGCCTTCAAGCTTCAAAAGCATGAGGTTGCTTCCTCGATAGCCCACCGACAAACGGTGCACTGGCTGCACGGTTTACACGGCTCGCGGAAAGAATGAAGTGGTCACCTTTCGCCCGCCTTAAGTGGACTCTTCTGGTAGCAACCAAACGCGGCAGACCGGTTATTTACTCGGATCTAACACTCGCATGAGGATCGCCGACGGCTCGCGGAATCTCCTGACTCCGCTTTCTCGCCGCGCCTCTCATACAGCGTCAGGATTTTTCGAAGACGCACGCATCCAAGTCATCCGGGGAACCCATGAACAGCAAATGCAGCATTCCACGTTCAGCGCGTCGCGCGCCAAATCGCAAGGCGCTCTGGCTTGCATTGGGCGTATCGCTCAGCCTCAGCGGCGTCGCCTACGCCCAGTCCACCACGGGCACGATCTATGGCACGGCGCCCGCCGCCCAGGGCGAGAGCATCCTGATCGAAAGCGCGAACGGTCTGTCGCGCGAGGTACCGGTGGACAGCAGCGGCCATTACAGCGCTTCGTCACTGCCGCTGGGTACGTATACGGTGAGTCTGCGTAAGGATGGCGCGGCGATCGACTCGCGCACGGGAGTTAAGACCATCGTCGGCAGTGGCACGCAGGTGTCCTTCAGTAGCTCGGGCCCCACCGACGCCACGACGCTGACTGGCCTGACCGTGTCGGCCAACGCGCTGCCAGCCATCGATGTCAGCCAGGTTGATTCGCGCACGGTAATCACCGCCGAACAGCTGGCCAAGTTGCCGCTGCAGCGGACCGCCGAAGCCATCGCCACTCTCGCCCCGGGCGTCAATCAGGGCAGCGGTTACTTCACCAGTCCGACAGGTCAGGTGCTCAATTCCTTCGGCGGATCGTCGGTTGCAGAAAACGCTTACTACATCAACGGATTCAATACTTCCGATCCGCTGCACAACTTCGGCGGCCTGACTCTTCCCTACGGTGCGATCGACCAGGAGCAGGTGCTGACCGGCGGCTACGGGGCCGCCTACGGCCGCTCAGACGGCGGCGTGATCAGCCAGGTCGGCAAACGCGGCACGAACGAATGGCACTTTGGCGGACAGATCCTCTGGACCCCCGACTGGGCCAAGGCTTCACCGCGCAACCTCTACTACCCGAGTGGCCCGCAATACCTGTCCAACGCTGACGGCGGCGCCCAGGGGCAGATCTATCAGTACCGGAACGACAACCAGAGTACCGGCGCCACAGCCGACGCCTACGCCGGCGGACCGTTGATCAAGGACAAGCTCTTCATCTTCGGCGCGGTGGAGGCGCAACGCACGATCGATGGCACGAATATCGAATCGGTCGAGAGTGGACGCGCAACGACCTACAGCTACACCGACCCGAAGTGGTACGGAAAGATCGACTGGAACATCACCGACAACAACATCCTCGAGCTCACCGGCGCTTCCAACAAGACCGAGTATTCCGGGAATGTCTACCAGTACAACTATGTCCCAGGTCAGGCCAAGGGCAACTTCGGAAACTTCCTGAGCCCTGACACCCATACAAAGGACGGCGCCGACCTTTGGGTCGCCAAGTATACGGGGTACCTGACGGACAACCTGACCGTGGATGCGCTGTATGGAAAGATGACGCAGACCGACTACAGCATGGCCGGCGGCGGTCCGGATCCGCGCATCCTGAATCCGCAGTTCGAGAACACTGCGCTTACCGGGGGCTCCATCATCAATGGCACGCAGACCTCCGGATCCGTGGCCAACCCCGGTGCCCAGGACAAGACCACGAACCTGCGCCTGGACGTTAACTACAAGATCGGTAACCACTCGATCACCGCGGGTATCGACAACATGGATATCCAGGCGCTCAACATCGGCAACCAGGAGCCTGGCCCCGGATATGCGTGGGACTATGGCCGAGGGGATCCGAATATCCCGATCTCGGCCCAGCCTGGACAGGAGGTGGGTGCCCCGGGTGGTCAGGGCTACTACGTGTCGCAGTACATCTACACCACCGGCGCGGCCAAGGTGCGCGTGAAACAGCACGCGCAGTTCATCGAGGATCAATGGCAGGTAACCGACCGGGTGCTTTTGTCGCTCGGCCTGCGTAACGACCAGTTCACCAACTACAACCCCGACAGCGTCGCCTATCTGCGGCTCACCAAACCGCAATGGGCACCGCGAGTGGGCGCGAGCTGGGACGTGCACGGCGATTCCAGCCTGAAGGTCTACGCCAATGCCGGCCGCTACTATCTGGACGAACCGGCGAACGTTGCCATCCGTGGCGCGTCGGGCAGCATCTTCACCAACCAGTACTTCACCTACACCAGCATCGATCCGGCGACCGGCATACCCAGCGGGCTCACCCAGATTCCGCAGGGGCACTACCCCGGCGTGTCGGCCAACCTGGAGTTCGGCCAGCCACCGGATCCGAAACAGGTCACCAGCCGCAACGCCAAGGCTGAGTATCAGGACGAGTACATCGCCGGTCTGGACCAGGCGTTCGACATGCTCGGCGCCAAATGGACTGCCGGTGCCAAGGGGACCTATCGCGTACTGCGCAACGACCTGGACGACGTCTGCGAGACCGACGTGTTTGCTTCAGAAGGCCAGGCTCAGGGCTTCGATCCGAACGCGGCGTCCGGTGCGGGTTGTTACATCATGAACCCCGGGCGCACGGCAACGTTCAACGTTCCCAACGGCCAGGGCGGCTACGGAGTCATGACGATCCCGTGGTCGGCCTTCAACATGCCCAATCTGCTGCGCAAGTACGTCGCTCTGGACACATATCTGGAGCACCCATTCGACGGCACCTGGTATGGACGCATCGACTACACGCTGGCGCACAGCTTCGGCAACACCGAAGGGTCGGTCCGCTCCGACATCGGGCAGACCGATGTGGCACAGACCGAGGACTGGGACAACACCGGCGTCATGACGTATGCCAATGGCGACCAGTCCAACGATCGCAGGCACCAGATCAAGCTGATCGGCTACTACCAGATCACCCCCGAGTGGCTGGTCGGCGGCAACCTGCAGATCCTTTCCGGTACGCCGCGGACATGTCTGGGCTACTTTGGGCCTCAGCAGGCCGACGAGTACAACTACGGCTCCTCGTATCATTTCTGCGGTCCCGCCGGCACGCCCGCCGCACCAGGCACCACCGGCCGCACGCCGTGGCAGGAAATCCTCAGTCTCAACGCGGAATACCGGCCGGCGTGGGCCGACAAGAAGCTGGCCTTCTCTGCCCAGGTCTACAACCTGCTCAATCAGCAACGGATAACTCAGTACTACAACACCTCCGAGTCCGGCCCTGGCCAGCTCTCGGTCGATTACCTGGTACCGATCGCTGTGCAGCAGCCGCGCTATGTCCAGTTTGGCGTCAGCTACGACTTCTGATCCGTGTAGCGGATCAACCTGACCATAACGACATCGAGTCCGGCACACGGAAGTGCCGAGACACGAGATTCTCCCCAGATGGCCGCTTCCATGGCGGCCTTTTTTTGCCTACTGCGGAGCGAGACGGAACGGCATGGCCCGGGGCCGGGACGATAAGTCAGGTGCCGTAGCGGTCCGCCTATGGCAGGACCGCACAATCGGATCCCCACGAGCCTAGTTCCAGACGATTGCCACTAAAGCTCCCTCAGCGCAGTGGTCACCGGCAGGCGCGCGGCACGCACGGCGGGGAACAGGCCGCCGATGAAGCCGATCGCCATCGCCCACTTGATGCCGGTCCACAGCAGCTGCGGCGACACCTTGAACTGGAACACCACCTGGCTGAAGTTGGAGCCCAGGGTGGAAGCGGTGTAGTTGTTGAAGATCAGCCAGGTGACGAAGCCACCGAGCAGCCCGCCGAGCAGGGCCAGCAGCATCGTCTCCAGCAGCACCGACACCACCACCGGCACGCCGCGAAAGCCGATCGCACGCAGCGTGGCGATCTCCCGGGCGCGCGAAGCGACGGCCGCGAACATGGTATTGAGCGCGCCGAACACGGCGCCGATCGCCATGATGATGCCCACGGTGAGGCCGACGATGCGGATCAACTTGGTCAGCCCCTCGGACTGCTTGGCGAAGTACTCGCCGGTGGTGGTGACATCCACCTTGATGCGCGGATCGCTGAGCAGGGCCGCCTTGAACGTGTCGAACGCCTTGGGTGAGGTGAGGCGCACGGTCACCGACTGTGCACTGGAGCCGCGCCGGTAGGCCGAGGCCACGGTCTGCATGTCGCCCCACAGTTCCGAATCGTGCGAGTCGTTGGAAGCGAACGCACCGACCACGGTCCACGGCTGGCCGGCGAGGCGGATCTGGTGCCCTACTTCCAGCCCGGCGAACTGCCGCTGCGCCCCCTGTCCCACCACCAGCTCGCGCAGGCCGGGCTTGAAGCGGCGCCCCTCGGTGATGTGCATGTTCGGGCGCAGCGCCCACGCGGCATCGCCGACGCCGCGAATCTGCACGTTGGCTTCCACGCTGGGATCGTTCTTCTTGGCCAAGTTCGCCACCACCGAGATCTCGGCCGAGGCGACCGGTTTGCCGTCGGCATCGCGCGCCACGCCGGGCGCCTGTTCGATCACGTTGAGGCTGTCGCGTTCCAGCACCGAGTTGAGCTCGGCCGCCGAGCCGCCGCGCAGCACGATGGCGGTGTCGTCGCTGCCGGTCTGCTGCAGCGTGGCGGCGAAACCGTCGCCCATCGCTAGCATCGCCACCAGTACGCCGACCACACCGGCGATGCCGATCACGATCACCGACGAGGCGCCGATGCGCTGGCCCAGCGTGCTGATGCCCACGCGGGTCACCGAGAGCGTCTGCCGCCCGCGGCGGAACAACACCAGCCAGAACACCAGCAGCACGGCGAGCCCGCCGACCGCGACCAGCGGCAGATGCGTCCAGATCACCAGCACCGCGGCGAGCAGCACCAGCAGGCCAAGGTTGCCCAGAAAGCTGAGAAACTTTTTCATGATGGATCTCCTCAGCGGCCCGCGAGGGCGTCGACAATGTTCAGGCGCATCGCGCGCATCGCCGGCAACGCGCCGACCACCAGGCCGATCAGCACCATCAGCCCCACCCCGATCGCCCAACTGGTGGCGCCGACCGGCGGCAGGTTCACCATGCCACCGCTGCCCTTGCTCACCCCCGGCGCCAGTAGCGAGGCAATGCCCAGACCGATCGCGCCACCCAGCACCAGCAGCAGCACCGATTCGGCCAGCACCATGCCGAGCACGCCGTGGCTGGAAAACCCGATCGTCTTGAGCACCGCCAGTTCGGACGTACGCTCGCGCACCGCCTGCGCCATGGTGTTGCCGGTCAGCAGGATCAGGGTGAAGAACACCGCGCCCATGATCGCCGTGACGATCAGGCCGATGTCGCCCAGCTGCTTGGCGAACGAGGCACTGAACGCCTGCTCAGTCTGGGTCTTGGTCTCGTGGTCGGAATTGGCCGAGATAGCATCGATCGCCTTGGCCACGCTGTCGGCGGCGTTCGGGTCGGCGAGCCGATCGATGTACCAGCCCATCTCGTGGCGCGCGTAGAGGTTGGCCTCGTCGAAATACTTCCAGTGCAGCAGGAACAGCTGGTCGACACCGTTGGCGGCCCCCTTGCCGACGCTGTAGATGCCGACGATGTCGAACTGCCAGGTCTTGTCGCCGTTCTTCTGCGGGAAGATCGTCGACTGCAGCGGGATCTTGTCGCCCACCTTCCAGCCGTATTTCTTCGCCAGCACCGGGCCGACCACCACGCCGGTGCGGGTGTTGTCGAAGGCCTTGCGCTGCTCCGGCGTCAGCTGGATCTCCGGATAGACGTCCAGATAATTCGGGCTCACCGCGTAGCTGAAGACGAAGTTCTTCGGATCCTGATAGATGCCGCCGAACCAGTTGGCGTAGGCCACGTCGCGCACACCCGGCACGCCGGCGATGCGCGATTGCAGCGCCTGCGGCAGCGACTGGATGATCGAGTAGCGCGAGGCGGTGATCAGCCGATCCACGCCCACCACGCTCTTGCTGCCGCTGTCGAAGGCGGTGCGCACCGCGTCGAGCATGCCGAACAGCAGGAACGCGGTGATGATCGACACCAGGGTGAGTAAGGTGCGTGTCTTGCGGCGAAACAACGCCGCCCAGATGAGATGCAGGTATTTCATCGCCGCCTCCTCAGGCCGTGGCCTGCTCGACCAGCGAGCCCTTGTCCAGGTGCAGCACGTGGTCGGCGTACTCGGCCGCCTTGGGATCGTGGGTGACCATCACGACGGTCTTGCCGTGCTCGCGGTTGAGCGTGCGCAACAGGCCCAGCACGTCCTCGGCAGACTGGCGGTCGAGATCGCCGGTGGGCTCGTCGCACACCAGCAACGTCGGGTCGGAGACGATGGCGCGAGCGATCGCCACGCGCTGCTGCTGACCGCCGGAGAGTTCGCTGGGCTTGTGCGAGGCGCGATCGGCCAGGCCCACCAGCTGCAGCGCGATGGACGCGTTCTTCTTGCGCTGCGCGGCCGACAGCTTGGTCAACAGCAGCGGCAGCTCGACGTTGCGCTGCGCGCTGAGCATCGGCATCAGGTTGTAGAACTGGAAGATGAAGCCCACGTTGGCCGCACGCCATTTCGCCAGCGCGCCGGCGCCGAGCTGGTCGATGCGCTGACCACCGACGGCGATGCTGCCGGCGCTGGGCGTATCCAGGCCGCCGATCAGGTTGAGTAAGGTTGTCTTGCCCGAGCCCGACGGCCCCATCAGTGCCAGGAAGTCGCCTCGCGCGATGGAGAGGTCGACGTGGTGCAGCACTTCCACCTTTTGCTTGCCGCGTTCATAGACCTTGGCCAGGTCGTGGATCTCGATCAGCGTTTCCATGGTGCGTTCTCCTGCGTGGATGAAAGGCCATCTGTAGGAACCCGCTTGCGGGCGATGCTTTTGCTCCTGATCTGCATCAAAGCCAAGAGCATCGCCCGCGAGCGGGCTCCTACGTGGACGTGTCAGGGTGGGGTGGACGTCTGGACGGCCGAACCGTCGCGCAGGTTCGCCGGCGGCGAGATCACCACGCTGTCGCCGGGGTTCACCGCCTCGGGCAACAGGCGCAGGTCGCCGTAGGTCTGCGGCGCGGGCGTCACCGTGCGCTGGTGCGCCACATCGCCCTGCACCACGAACACCACGCGCTGGCCGTCGCGCTGCGCGATGGCCGTGGCCGGCACCAGCACGCCTTTCGGCGATGCGGCGGCCGCCGCCGGTTCCTTGTGCTCCAGGAACGCCACGCGCACGCCCATGTCCGGCACGATGCGCGCGTCCTTCGCTTCCAGCGCCACGCGCACCTTGATTGTCGCCTTGCCGCGGTCGGCGGCCGGCACAATAGCTATGACGTGGGCGGGGATGCGCCAGTCGGGGTAGGCATCGAGCACGGCCTCGGCCGGCATGTCCGGCTGCACGCGGCCAATGTAGGCCTCGTTGACATCGACGTCGATCTCCAGCGAGTCCATGTCCACGATGGTGCCCACGCCGGTGCGGGTGAAGCCGCCGCCGGCCGAGAGCGGCGAGACGATCTCGCCGACCTGGGCGGCCTTGTCGGTCACCACACCGGCGAACGGCGCGCGCACCACGGTGTAGTCGTAGTTGACCTGCGCTACCTGCGCCTGCGCCTGCGCGGCGGCCACCTGGCGGCGCTGCGCCTCGAGTTGGGCCTGGTAGCTGGCCACCGCGGTACGTGCCTGCTCGGCCGCCTGCTTGGATACCAGCCCGCGCCCCACCAGGGCGTCCTGTCGCGCCGCGTCGGCGCGCGCCTGCTCCAGTTGCGCCTGCAGTTGCGCCACCTGCGCCTGTGCCGCCTGTACGCTGGCCCGCGCCGCGTCGAGGTTGGCGCGGTAACCGCTGTCCTCCAGCCGCGCCAGCACCTGGCCCTTGGTCACGTGATCACCCTCTTCGATCAGCACTTCGGTCAGCGTGCCGGTGATCTGCGCCGACACGGTTGCCTGGCGCCGCGCGGTGACATAGCCGGTGGCTTCGAGCACGGCGCCGGCCTCGGCCTGCTTGCCCAGGCTGGCAGCCACCGCCGTCTGCACCGGCACCGGACGATGCGACTGCCACCACCATCCGCCTACGCCCACGCACAGCAGCAGCACGAGCACCACGCCGAGCGCGATCCAGCGACCACGATGGCCGCTGCCACCGCTTTCTTCGCGCTGGTTGTGATCGATGCGCAGTTGCTTCAACAGTTCCGCGTTGTCCACAAGTACTCCCCGGCCGGCCCACCCCGGCGCATCCTGATGACAAGCCTGAAGTGTGCACCCACCGAAAGGCAGCGGCGCCCATCAGGCATCGCCCGTGACAGCTGTCACTCGTCGCTGGCGCGATCGCCGCAGCGCGCGGCCCTGCTACGCTTTCGCGCATGACCTACGCCATCACGCCTCCGCCCGTCCCCAGCCTGCCGATCGTCGGCAGCGACCAGCGCTTCCCGGTACGCCGCATCTTCTGCATCGGTCGCAACTACGCCGACCATGCGCGCGAGATGGGCGCCGTGGTGGAGAAGGACACGCCGCTGTTCTTCTGCAAGCCCGCCGATGCCCTGGTCACCGACGGTGCCGACGTGCCCTTCCCGCAGGCCACCGCCGACCTGCACCACGAGGTTGAGATGGTGGTGGCGTTGGGCGCCGGTGGTCACGACCTTTCGCCGGAAGCGGCCGCCGCGCTGGTGTGGGGCTACGGCGTGGGGTTGGACCTCACCCGCCGCGATCTGCAGGCGGTCGCCAAGGCTAAGAGCCATCCGTGGGACGTGGCCAAGGCGTTCGACCACTCCGCGCCGATGTCGGCGCTGGTGCCGTCCACCGCGGCCACGGTGGACGCGAGCCCCGTGCTGCAGCTGGACGTGAACTGCGAACGGCGCCAGCACACCACGCTGGGCGAGATGGTGCACAGCGTGTCGGAGATCCTCGCCGCGCTGTCGCGGCTGTTCGAGCTGAAGGCCGGCGACCTGGTGTTCACCGGCACGCCGGCCGGCGTCGCGGCGCTGCAGCGCGGCGACCGCTTCCACGCCGAACTGGTGGGCGTGGCGACACTGGACGGCCGCGTCGTTTGAGCGTGGCTCGCCTGTTGCCTCCCCGGCCACTGCGCCAGCAGCCTGTCGGGCTTTGGTGGTCGAGGCGAGAATTCGGCTGTGCGAGGACAGATTTCTGACGATTCGCCGGCCCATAGTGGTTCTATGGGGCAAGAAACGGCAGGAATATGGACCGCACAGCCGGATTCGCAGCCCGGCCAACCAAAGCCCGAGAGGCTGCTAGAGTCGCCCGGTCATCCACTCACCCTGGGAGGGGTAGCCATGGGCATGCTCAAGGAGTTCAAGGAATTCGCCATGCGCGGCAACGTGATCGACCTCGCCGTGGGCGTGGTGATCGGCGGCGCGTTCGGCAAGATCGTCACCTCGCTGGTGAACGACGTGATCATGCCGCCGATCGGACTGCTCACCGGCGGCGTCGATTTCTCGGACATGAAGTGGGTGCTCAAACCCGCCGACAACACCGACCCGGCGCACAAGGTGGCCGAGGTGGCGGTGAACTACGGCATGTTCATCAACACGCTGATCCAGTTCCTGATCGTCGCCTTTGCGATTTTCTTGCTGGTCAAGGCGATCAACCGTCTCAGCCGCAAGCAGGAGGAGGCCGCCCCACCGGCCGCGCCGCCGGCCGACGTGGTGCTGCTGACCGAGATTCGCGATCTACTGAAGAACCGCCCGCAGGCTTGAGGCTCGGTTCCGGCTGCAAGCATGACTTGTGGCCTAAGCGGCCCGTGGGCGCCCCGCCATAATCGGGGTTTGCCCACGGAGTTCGCCATGCGCCGCCTTCGCCTGTCCCTGCTCGCTGCCAGCGTCGTACTGGCCAGCTCCGCATCCGCCTTCGCCGCCGATGCGTCCACCGTGATCCCCGCCGCCGCCGTGCACACGGCCGAGCAGCTGCGCGACAAGGCGATGCACGACGACACCGCCTACCGCATCGTCGAAGGCCTCACCACCGAGATCGGCCCGCGCCTCGCCGGCGGCCCCAACGACCAGCGCGCGCGCGACTGGATGGTGGCAAAGATGAAGGCGCTGGGTTTCGACAAGGTCTACACCGAGCCGGTGAGCTATCCGCTGTGGGAGCGCCGCAGCGAGAGCGGCGAGATCGTCGCGCCGTTCCCGCAGAAGCTGGTGCTCACCGCGTTGGGCTATTCACCGGCCACGCCCAAGGGCGGGCTCACTGCGCAGGTGGTGGCCTTTCCCACGCTGGACGCGCTCAAGGCCGCCGATCCGACCAGCATCAAGGGGCGTATCGTCTACGTCGGCGCACGCATGCAACGCCATAAGGATGGGCGCGATTACGGTATCGGCTCGCCGATCCGTACCCAGGGCCCGGTGATCGCCCAGGCCAAGGGCGCCGCCGGCTTTCTGCTGCGCTCAGCCGGCACCGATCCGCACAGCCGCGCGCCGCATACCGGCGTCACCGGCTTCACCGATCCGGCCAAGACGATTCCCGCCGCGGCGCTGGCCGAGCCCGACGCAGACCAGCTCGAGCGCGTGCTCGCGCACGGCCAACCGGTGCAGGTGAAGATGAACCTGGACTGCGGCATCACCGGGCAGTACACCGGCGCCAACGTGATCGGCGAGATCACCGGCCGCAAGTACCCGAAGCAGGTCGTCGACATCGGCGGCCACCTGGACTCGTGGGACCCGGGCACCGGCGCGATCGACGACGGCGCCGGCGTGGCCATCGCCATGGGCGCGGCGAAGCTGATCCACGACCTGCCGCAGCGCCCGGACCGCACCGTGCGCGTGATCGCCTTCGCCAACGAGGAGATGGGCCTGTTCGGCGGCCGGGCGTATGCCGACAAGCACGCGGCCGACGTGGCCAACCACGTGCTGGGCACTGAATCGGACTTCGGCGCCGGCCGCATCTGGCGCATGAGCGCCAGCGTCAAGCCGAGCGCGCGCGGTGCGATCGAGCAGATCGCCAAGGTGCTGGCGCCGATCGGCGTGGCCTACGACCCCAACAAACCCGGCGGCGGCGGCTCGGACCTCTCGCAGATGCATGCCAAAGGCATGGCCGCGCTCTCGCTCACCCAGGATGGCACCTACTACTTCGACTGGCACCACACGTCGGAAGATACGCTGGACAAGATCGACCCCACCGATCTGGCTCAGAACGTCGCCGTGTACGCCGCCTATGCCTACATGGCGGCGCAGGCCAAGGGCGACTTCGGCTCGGCGCCCGGCGCCTTCCCCGGCGAGCAGGGCGAGTAACCCCGCCCGTCGTGTAGGAGCCCGCTCGCGGGCGATGCCTTTGGCTTTGATGTGGCATCAGAGCGAGAAGCATCACCCGCGAGCGGGCTCCTACAGATGGAACAGCGCTAGCGCGTGTAGTGCAGCTTGGCGTCCACCAGCACCTTCGGAAAGCAGAAGGTCTTCGGCCGCACGGTGATCGCCACCGGCATCAGCACCTCCTTCTCCACGCCGCCGACGCTGTCGCACGTCGCGCCCGGGGCCAGCTCGTAGTGGATGACGCGCGCCGTGTACTGCGGGCAGACGTCGCCGCAGGGATACTCCGCCACCACCCGCTGGCCGTGATGCCGGCCGAGCTCGACCGTGGTGTGCATCAACGTGGCCTTGTCCCACGGCTGCTTCGCATACGCCAGCAGCGCGGCGTCATCGAGTGGGCCGGGCGTCGCTGCGCGGCTGGCGCAGGCGCCGAGTGCCAGGGCCAGCAGTGCGGTGGTGCCGATCCATGTCGCGTAGTGATTGCGCATCGCCGTCATCTCCCATGCCGGAAAGCGGCAGCTTATCCCGCCTGAGCGTGAATGCGATGCGTCCGCTCACGCCTCGCTGATTGGCGTCTGCCGTGCCGGCAACTTGCCGCGATGCTGCAGGCGATCGAGATACAGATAGATCACCGGCGTCAGGTACAGCGTGAGCACCTGCGACACCAGCAGGCCACCGACTACCGCCAGGCCCAGCGGCCGACGCACCTCGGCGCCCGCGCCGATGCCCAGTGCGATCGGCAACGTGCCGGCGAATGCGGCCATGGTGGTCATCATGATCGGGCGGAAACGCACGCGGCAGGCCTCGAAGATCGCCTGCGCCGGCGCCATGCCCTCCTCGCGCTGCCGCTCCAGCGCGAAGTCGATCAGCATGATGGCGTTCTTCTTCACGATGCCGATCAGCATCACGATGCCGACGAAGGCAAACAGGTCCAGCGAGGCCTGGAACACCACCAGCGTGAGCAGCGCGCCGACCGCCGCAGCCGGCAGGCCGGAGAGGATCGTCAGCGGGTGGATGAAGCTCTCGTACAGGATGCCCAGCACCAGGTAGATCACGAACACCGCCAGCAACAGCAGCAGGCCCATGCCCTGGATGGAATCCTGGAACGCCTGCGCGGTGCCCTGCACGCTGCCGGTGATCGTCGCCGGCAGACGGATACCCGCCATCGCCTGCTCAATGCTCGACACCGCCTCGCTCAGCGACACGCCCGGCGCCAGGTTGAACGACACCGTCACCGCCGGCAACTGACCCTGGTGGTTGACCGTGAGTACCTCCGGCTGACGCCTGAACGTGGCCACCGCATTGAGCGGCACCAGCTTGCCGCTGCTGGCGGTGACATAGATGCGCGAGAGCACGTCCGGATCGCTCTGCAGGCGGCGCTCCACCTGCAGGATCACCCAGTACTGGGTGGCCGAGCCGTAGATGGTGGACACCTGGTTGGTGCCGAACGCCGCCCCCAGCGCGCTCTGCACCTGCGCCATCGTGAGGCCCAGCGGTGCGAGCTTGTCGCGATCCACGTCCACCGCGATCGACGGGCTGTTGAGATCCAGGTCGGTGGTGACGTCCTGAAAGCCGGGCAGACCGCGGAAAGCGCCGACCACCTTGTCGCTCCAGGCGTAGAGCGCCGGCAGGTCGACCGACTGCAGGGTGTACTGGTACTGCGCCTTGCTCTGCCGGCCGCCGATCTGGATCGCCGGCGGGTTGGCGATGTAGGTGCGGATGCCAGGCACCACTGCGAACTTCTTACGCAGCTCCTGGATGATCTGGTCCGGCGTGAGCTGGCGCTCGTGGGTCGGCTTGAGCTTGAGCAGCAAGGTGCCGTTGTTGACCGTGCTGCGCGGCCCGCCGGCGCCCACGCTGGACATGTAGCCGTCCAGATTGGGGTCCTTCGCCACGATCGCCGCCAGTTGCTGCTGGCGCGCCACCATCGCGTCGAAGGAGACGTCCTGCGGGCCTTCGGTGGTGACGCGCAGCAGGCCGTTGTCGCCGGCGGGAATGAAATCCTTCGGCGCCACCATGAACAGCAGGGCGGTGGCCAGCAGGCTCACGGCAAAGCCGGCCAGCACCAGCCGCGGACGGTCCATGCACCAGCGCAGGCTGCCGGTATAACCGCGCTGCACGGCGCTGAAGCCGCGGTCGAAACCGGCGATCAGCCAGTTCTTGCTTCCGTGGTGGTGCGCCTTGACGAAGCGACTGCACAGCATCGGCGTGAGCGTGATCGCCACCACGCCGGAGATGAGGATCGCCACGCTGATGGTCACCGCGAACTCGTGGAACAGCCGCCCCACGATGCCGCCCATGAACATCACCGGGATGAACACGGCGATCAGCGACAGCGTCATGGAGAAGATGGTGAAGCCGATCTCGCCGGCGCCCATCACGGCTGCCTCGTACGGACGCTCGCCCGCCTCGATGTGGCGCACGATGTTCTCCAGCATCACGATCGCATCGTCCACCACGAAGCCCACCGCCAGGGTCAGCGCCAGCAGCGACAGGTTGTCCAGGCTGTAGCCCAGTGCGGACATCGCGCCGAACGTGCCGACCACCGAGATCGGCAGCGCCACCGCGGGAATCAGCGTGGCCGAGAGATTGCCCAGGAACAGATAGATCACGCCCACCACCAGCACGCCGGCCAGCAGCAGCGTGAACTGAACGTCGTCCACCGACTCGCGGATGGATTGGGAGCGGTCGTACAGCGTGGCCAGCTTCACGGACGGCGGCAGGGTGGCGACGAAACCCGGCAGCAGCGCCTTGATGCGCAGGACCGTTTCCACGGTGTTGGCACCAGGCTGGCGCGAGATGGCCAGGATCACCGCGCGCTCGCCGTTGTACCAGCTGGCCGCCTGGTCGTTCTGCACGCTGTCGCGCGCCGCGCCGAGGTCGCCCACGTGCACGGGCGCACCGTTGCGCCACGCCACCACCACGCCGTTGTAGGCGGCCGCGCGCATCAACTGGCCGTCGCTGCGGATCGGCAATTGCTGTCGCTGCCCGTACAGCGAACCAGTGGCTTGGTTGACGTTGGCGTCGGCGATCGCACTCTGCACCTGATCGATGCCGATGCCGGCGGCGGCCAGCTTGTCCGGATCGACGCTGATGCGCACGGCGTACTTCTGTGCGCCGTAGACGTTCACCTGCGCCACGCCGTCGACCATCGACAGCCGCTGCGCCAATTCGGTCTCGGCGTACTCGTCCACCTGCGACAGCGGCAATGTGTCCGAACGCATGGTGAGGAACAGGATCGGCGCGTCGGCAGGGTTCACCTTGCGGAAGGTGGGCGGCGTGGGCATCTCGCGCGGCAGCTGGCGCTGCGCGGCGGAGATCGCCGACTGCACATCCTGCGCGGCGCCGTCGATGCTTCGATTGAGATCGAAGGTGAGCGTGATCGAGGTCGAGCCCAGCGCGCTGGTCGAGCTCATCGAGGCGATGCCGGCAATCGTCGACAATTGCGCTTCCAGCGGCGTGGCGACCGCCGAGGCCATGGTTTCCGGCGACGCGCCGGGCAGGCTGGCGCTGATGCTGATGGTGGGGAAGTCGACGTTCGGCAACTCGTTCACCGGCAACCGCGGATAGGCCACGATGCCGAACACCAGCAGCGCCGCCATCAGCAGCGTGGTCATCACCGGGCGGCGGATGCACAGCTCGGGAATGTTCATGCCGTCACCTCGTTGCCGCCGACACGCGCACCATCACTTCGCCACATGGGCCTTGGCTCCGTCGGCCAGCAGCATCTGCCCTTCCACCACCACCTGCTCGCCGGGCGCCACGCCCTTGTCGACCACCTGCCGATCGCCCTGCGTGGGGCCGGCTTTCACGTAGCGCTGCTGCACGGTGCCGTCCGCACCCAGCACGAACACGAAGCTGCCCTTGGACGAACTCTGCAGCGCCGGCACCGGCACCGTGACCACGCCCGTCAGGTGCGTGGTGGGCAGGCTCACCTGCACGTACTGGCCGGGCGTGAGGCGGCGTGCGGCGTTGTCGAAGCGGGCCTTGAGCGTGATCGTGCTGGTGGCTGCATCCACCGCGTTGTCGATGAATTCCAGCGAGCCGTGCAGCGGCCGGCCGTGATCGCCGGCGACGGTCGCCTGCACGGTCACCGCACCGCGCGCCAGCGCCGTGCGCACGGCCGGAAGAGAATCCTGCGGGATCGCGAAGGTGACGCGCACCGGATCGTCCTGATTGAGCACGAACAGGTCGGTGGCATCGGCGGTGACCTGGGCGCCCGGCCACACCAGCGGCGCGCCGACCACGCCGTCGAACGGCGCCACGATGCGCGCATAGTCGAGCTGGGTCTGCGCCAGCTCCTGCGCGGCGAGGTCGCTCTGCAGCGCGGCGCGTGCCACCGCGAGGTTGGCCTTGTAGGTATCGAAATCGGCCTTGGACACAAAGCCCTTGGCGAGCAGATCGGTGTAGCGCTGCTGGTCGGCCTGGGCCTTCTGCAGCTGGGCGCGATCGCGCGCCACCACGCCGCGCGCCTGGTCGAGCTGGGCCTTCAGCAGACGCGGATCGATCTGTGCCAGCACGTCGCCCTTGCGCACGTGCGCGCCGGGGGTGAAGCCCAGCGACTGCAGCTGACCGGAAACCCGCGCACGCAGCGTCACCGTGGACCACGCCTCCACACGGCCCACCAGGGTCAGCGTCAGATCCAGATCGCCGCGGGTGGCCGCGCTCACCTGCACCGGTACCGACGACCTTGCGCCCGCAGCCGGCGCTGGCGCGCTCTGCCGGGCGCGGTGGCTGAACAGGTAGGCGGCCAGCGCCACCAGCGCGAGCACGACAAACAGCAGGGGGGCTTTCTTGCGGGACATGCAGGGGAGTTCTCGGGGAGCGCGTCGCGAACCTTACGGCAAGGCTGTGCGCGCGGATTCGGGCCAAGTGTGTGCATGCGCCACGTGGCGCGGCGCACAGCCTCGCTTCAAACGCCCCAGGACGGCTGCGGTTTACTCGTGCGCGTCGTGACTTTCGGCAGGGTCGCCAGCACCCTGGTCCAACGCCTGCAGGTTGTCCTTGATCCGCTCAAGCACAGCCAGCGCCTGCGCCAGCTCGTCGTAGTCGATGCCCTGAGTGGCGTCCTTGCGCAGGCCGCGACCGATCTCCTCCATGTCGCCGATCACCGCGCGTGCCTGCTCGGTGGGATACAACCGCCAGGCGCGGCGGTCACGCGGATCGGGGCGACGCTCGACGAAGCCCGCCGCCTGCAGCCGATCGATCACGCGGCCGACCGCAATCGGCTCCATCTCCAGGTTCTCGGCCAGCTCGGTCTGGCGCAGCCCTTCGCGATGATGGAGCATCTTGGTGGCCCGCCACTGCGCGCGGGTCAGCCCGAACTTCACCGCACGGCGGTCGAAGTGCTTGCGGAACAGCAGCGTCACATCGTTGAGCAGGTAGCCGAACGGGAGATCTTCGGTTTTCGCCATGTTTGCCGTGCACTCCGGACCAACCAACGCTGTGAGCATACGTGCCCGCCGATGGACAGACCATGACCCTGCGCATCATCGTCGCTGATCTCACCACGCTGGCGCAGGACGCCATCGTCAACGCGGCCAACCCGAGCCTGCTCGGCGGTGGCGGCGTGGACGGGGCGATCCACCGCGCCGCCGGCCCGGCGCTGCTGGCCGCGTGCCGCGCGCTGCCGGAGCGCTCGCCCGGCGTGCGCTGCGCCACCGGCGAGGCGGTGATCACGCCGGGCTTTGCGCTGGCGGCACGGCACGTCATCCATACCGTGGGGCCGGTGTGGCGCGGCGGCGAACATGGTGAAGCGGAGCTGCTTGGGCGCTGCTACCGCCGCTCGCTCGCGCTGGCCACTGAGTACCGACTGGCCAGCGTGGCGTTCCCGGCGATCAGCTGCGGCGTCTACGGCTATCCGGCCGGGGCGGCCGCCGCCGTGGCGGTGCACAGCGTGCGCGAAGCGCTGGCGCAATGGCCAGCCATGCAGGTGACGCTGTGCGCGCGGGATGCCGCGATGGCGGCGATCCTGCACGAGGCGCTTAGCGCAGGGTGAAGGGATACAGCGGCGGCAGCGGGTCGTCGCCGGCCGGTGGCGCTTCCTCGCTGCGCCACGCGAACCCCGGCGCAAACGCCTTGGCCAGCGCCTCGCGATCCGGCGCAACCGCTGCGGAGGCGTAGCGCGCGCGCTGCAGCGCGTCGATGGCAGCGCGCTGTTCGGGTGAGGACAGAGCCGCCGACAGCGCATCGAGGTGGCGCAGCGTGGGGCGTTCGGCCTGCGCCCACGCCAGCAATCGATGGGCCTGCGCCGCCACGTCCGCTTCGCGCACCGCGTGCAGAAATGCCTGCTTCGCCTCGCGCGGCGCTATCGCCGCCGTGCGCGCCGGCGCTACGGGGAGCGGTGCCGAACGCCGGCGGCGACGCCACCACACGACACCGACCACCACGGTAACCAGCCACAAGCCCAGGCTGCCCAGTGCGATCCACACCCAGGGTTGATGCGGAGTCGCGGCGGCGTGGCGATCGTTGTTCGTGGCTGGCGTCGAGGCCTCGGACGGCGCACTCGACGCGGCCGCCGCGGGAGCGGCCGGCGGGACCGTGGCCGCGCTGGCGGCCGGCGCCACGGCCAGTTGGTGGGCCGGGATCGTTGCGGTCTCGGCGCGATCGGTGAGCACGTTCCACCACTTCACTGTGATCGCCGGCATGGTCAGCGTGCCGGCCTTGCCGGGCACGATGGCGAACGACTGCTGGCGGCGGCCCACCACCCACGGGCCATCGGCGCGATTCCCGGTGACCGGCTTGTCCGGGTACGCGGTGGCGCCGTCGAGCGTGGGCAAGCTGAGTGACGGCAGCGCTTCGAACGGCAGTCCGGTGGCCTCCATCGTGAGCGTGAGGTTGAACGGTTGGCCCACGCGCAGCGGCGTGGCGGCATCGGGCAGGCCGTCGAGGCTGAGGCTGAGCTTGCGCGCCGGCAGCCAGGCCGCGCTGCCCCAGTCGGCCGGCGCCGGCCGGATCGTCACGGTGAGCGGGCGGCTCTGCGCCGAAACGGGCGCCCCCATGCCGAGGAAGCTGTCCGGATCGTTGGGATCGAGCAGGTCGCCCTGGAACGGGATGGGCGGAATCGTCAGCTCGCCGGGCCGCTGCGGCACCAGCACGTAGCGGCGTTCGATCACGTTGTAGATGCGACCGTTGCGCTCGGCTTGGTAATCGGTATCGCCGCCGATGCGGCTGACGTCGACACCGTCGATGCGCGGATCGCCCAGCGATGCGTTGGCCAGGTTGGCGGTGTAGAACAGCTTGACGCTCAGCGAGAGCTGCTGGCCGACATAGGCCTGGGTCGGATCGATCGCCGACTCGACGAACACCGGCCCGGTGGCACCGCGGGCGGCCGGGTCGGGCGCAGTCACTTCCAGCGTGAGCGGTTCGGTGGTCTCACTACCCACCGTCAGCGGCGGAATGCGCAGCGTGCCCTGGTGCAGCGGGCGCAGTGCCACGCCGTAGGAATACTCCACCGTGCGCTGTCCGTTGACGAAGCTGGTAGTGCTGCCGCTGGACTTGCCCAGCACCTCGAAATCGTTGCTCAGCGGTGACAGATCCGGCGCCGCCAACGGCGCGCTCTGCGAGCGCAGGTTGAGCGTGACGGTATCCCCCAACTGGGCCGTGCCGCGGTCGAGCGAGGCCTGCACCTGCGCGTGCGCCAGCCACGGCAGCAGCCAGCAGAACAACACCACGGCAAGCAAACGAAGCGGACGGGTCACGGCTGTTCATCCTCCGCCGGCGCGCCGCCGTGGCGCTGCCGGTATTCGAGTTCGAACTTGCGTCGCAGCAGCGCGCCGGGATCGTCCGGCACGCGCTGCAACGCCTGGCGCACCTCGGCCGGCAGGTGCGAGGACGGATCGCTGTCGTCGGGCAGACCGAGCTGGTGCGGCTGGTCGGGATCGGCCTTGGCCGGCTTGCCCTGCTTGGCCAGCGCCTGGTCCATCTTCTGCTGCAGCGCCTTGCGTGCGGCCTCCGCGCGCGCCTGTTCGGCGGCGCGCTGCTCGGGCGTCTGCGGCTTGCCGGCGTCCTGCGACGAGGTATCGCCCGGTTTTTGCGCCTGGTTCTGGGCGTTCTTGTCCGACGGATCACCGGGCTTGCCGGATTGCCCCTGGCCGCTGTCGCCGGCCTTCGGCTTGCCCTGGTCGGAGGGCTTGTCCTTGGACGACGACTGGCCGTCCTGGCCGTTCTGCTGGCCATCCTTGCCCTGGTGATCCTTGCTGTCGTTGTTGTCGCCGTTCTGCGACTTCTGCTGCTGGCGGCGCAGCCAATCCTCGACGGCCTGCTTGTTCGCCTTGGCATCGGCATTGCCCGGGTCGCGGGCGAGCGCGCGATCGTAGGCGGCGATCGCTTCCTTGTAGCGCTGCTCCTTCGCCAGTGCGTTGCCCAGGTTGTACTGCGCGTCGGCGCCGGCCAGCGGCGCCAGCGCCTGCGCCGCACTGGCGTAATCGCCACCGCGGTAGGCCGCGGCCCCACGCAGGGCTGGATCATGCGCCAGTTTGCGCGCGGTGGCGACATCACCTTGCTGCAGCGCGCGTGCCGCCTGCTGGTCGGGCCGCAGCCACAGGTCGCGCCAGCCATCGGCGTGTGCGGTGGTGGGAGTCAGCAGCGGAAGCAGCACCAGCGGTATCGCCAGCAGCCAGCCACGCCTGAACCCCAGCGCCACCACCAGCAGCAGCGGCAGCAACAGCCACGGGCCGCAGTCGAGCCACTGCTCGCTGCGCGCAGCGTCGCTGGCGGTGGCCTCGCCGCCGGGCAGCTCCGCGTGCAGGGCGTCGATGTCTTTGTGATCGTCAGTGGCCGGCACGAAGCGGCCGCCGCCGGCCGCCGCGAGCGCGGCCAGCGCCGCGTCATCGCGCCGGGCCAGCTCCAGGCTGCCCTGCTCGTCACGCAGGAAACCGCCCTCGGCCAGCGGCACCGGACCGCCGGAGGTGGTGCCGATGCCCAGTACCGACACGCGCACGCCTTGCGCCAGGGCCTGGCGCGCCGCGGCCTGCGCACCCGCATCCGCCTTGTCGGTGATCAGCACCAGCGAGCCGCCGCCGGCCTTGGCCTGCATCACCAGCTTCACGCCCTGCTCGATCGCCTGCGCGGCGTTATCGCCCTCGGTGGGCATGGTGTCCGGCGCGAGCGCGTCAAGCAGTTCGTCCAGGCTGCTCGCGTCAGAGGTGAGCGGCGCCACCATGAACGCCTCGCCGGCGTAGGCGATCAGCGCGTTCTGGCCATCACGGTTGCTGGCCAACAGGTCGCGCGCCTTGTACTTGGCGCGATCCAAGCGGCTCGGCGCCACGTCCTTGGCCAGCATACGCGGCGACAGCGAGATCGCCACTACCTGCGCCGCCCGCTCGGCGTACAACGGCTGCGCCTGGCGGCTCCACGTGGGGCCGGCGAAGGCCAATGTGGCGAGCGTCCAGCCCAGCGCCAGCAGCGCGGTGGAAGCGCGCCGGCTGGTCGGGCGGCCGGTCAACAAGTGGGGCAGCAGCGCCGGGTCGACCAGCCGCGACAGCTCGCGCACGCCCGCATCGGAACGCGCGCTGCGCCACACCAGCAGCGGCAGGGCGAGCAACGCCAGCAGCCACAGCGGGCGCAGGAAATGGAACGCGTGCAACGCCGTGATCATGCCGGGCGCTCCCCGCGCTGGCGTCCGCTGCGCGCGAGCAGCGCAAAGCCGAACAGAAGCACCGCCGCACCCAATGGCCAGCGGAACAGCTCGTGGCGTGGGCGCAGCGCCGGCGCACGCTGCGGCATCGGTTCCAGCGCGTCGATGGTGCGGTAGGCATCGGCGAGCTGGGCCGTGTCGGTGGCGCGGAAGAAGCGGCCACCGGTCTGCTCGGCCATCGCGGTGAGCATGCCCACGTCCAGATCGGCCGAGGGGTTGATCGTTCGACTGCCGAAAAAGTCCGGCACGCTCATGCGGTCCGCACCGATGCCGATGGTGTAGATGCGCACGCCGGCAGCCTTCGCCGCCTTCGCAGCCTCCAGCGGCGCGATGCTGCCGGCGTTGTTGACGCCGTCGGTGAGCAGCACCAGCACGCGCGCCTCCTGCGGCAGCGCGGCCAGCCGTTTTACCGACACCGCCACGGCGTCGCCGATCGCGGTCTCGGTGCCGGCCAATCCCACCGCCGCACCCTTGAGCTGGGCGGACACCGCGGAGAGGTCGTAGGTGAGCGGCGTGACCAGGAACGCGCGGCTGCCGAACAGCACCAGGCCCAGCTCGTCACCGCTGCGGCGGGCGATGAAGTCGCTGGCAATCGCCTCCACCGCGCCAAAGCGGCTCACCGGGCGGCCAGCCAGGCGCATGTCGTCGGTGCGCATGCTGCCGGAGAGATCCACCGCCAGCATCATCGAGCGCCCACTGCGCTGCTGCGCCTGCGGCGGCCCCACCCACTGCGGGCGCACCGCCGCCGCGACCAGGCACAGCCACGCCAGCGCAAACAGCCCGGCGCGCGAACCGATTTTGCGCAGCGACACCGTCGCCATCGACGGCAGGCCCGGGTGCGGCAGATGCAGGGCCCGCCCCGGTGCCGCCGGGCGCAGCCAGCGACGCGCCAGCCAAGGCAGCGGCAGCGCCAGCACCAGCCACGGCCAGGCAAGCTCAGGCAGCGTCACGGGACACCGTCCTGTTGCGCCGCACGCGTGTCACTGATTGCACGTCAGGAAGCGCGGTCAGCCACTCGCGTACGGCCGCCGCCATAGCGCGGATATCGATGGCCTCCTGCGGGCGGTACATGGCGTCGTCCAGTTGCACGAGGCAGTCAAGGGCGGCCTGCGATACCGGCACACGGGCCAAGGTGGTGCGCCATGCCGTGCCACGCTGTGTCACGGCACCGGCATCCAACCGACGCGCGGCGCGACGCAACAGGTCGTGCAGGCCGGCGGCCAGCGCCTGGGACGATCCCGCGCGATTGGCGAGCACGGCATCGTGCATCGCCAGCAGAGCGCTGCGGCGACGCGCCCTTTCGCGCGCCTGCCACCAGCGACGTGCAATCAGTCCAAGAACCAACACCAGCAATCCGGCCAGCACCCACCATCCTGGGGCCGGTGGCCACCAGCCAGGCGCAGGTGGTAGGTGGATGTCCCGCAGGACCGGTCCCGCGGGAGCTGGGGCCTGAGACAGCATCACGAGCGCCCCCGCACGCCGAGCAGCGCGGCGACCGCGTCGAAGGGATCCTCGGCCGTGTTCACGAGGCGGCAGGCGACGCCGGTGGCCCGGGTAAGCGCGCGCAGGCGATCCTGACCCGCGCCCAGCAAACGCGGCAGATCCTGCTGTTGGTGTTCACTGCCGACGATCCACTCCACCCGCTCGCCGTCGTGTTCCAGTGGATAGCGCCCCACGGGAGTAGGCGCGATCTCCAGCGGATCGGCCACAGCCAGCACGCCCAGCCGGGTTTGCCGTGCCAGCTTCACGAGGTGTCGCCGCGAGGCATCGTCGCTGCACGCGCCGTCGGTGATCAGCAGTACCCGGCTGGCGCCGTTCAACACCCTCGCGATGTTCTGCAGCACCTGCGACAGCGGCTCGCTGCGCGGCGCGGCGGGTGCGGCATCCCACGCGGCGAGCGCGCCGCACAATGCCAGCGCTCCGCGCGGCCCGGCACGGGGCGCGAGCAGGTCGTCGTGCGCACCAAACCCCATCAAGCCCACCCGTTCGCCGGCCTTCACCGCATACCAGGCAGCCCAGGCCGCGGCGCGCGCCGACTGCACCGACTTGAAGCGCACGCGTGTGCCAAAGCGCATCGAGGCATGCCCATCGACCACGATCAGCAGGCGGCCCTCGCGCTCCTCCTGGAACAGCTTGGTATGCAGACGGCCACTGCGCGCGGTCAGTCGCCAGTCGAGCCGGCGCACGTCGTCGCCGCCCTGATAGATGCGCGACTCGGCATAGTCCATGCCGCGGCCGTGCATGCGGCTGGACTGCTGGCCGGAGCGACCGGCGCGACTGATCTGCTCGGGCAGCGCCGCCTTGCCCACCCGCGCACGTAGCGCGAGCAGCTCGGCCAGCGAGACGCGCGCCGCGCCGTCGCCGTCGGAAGATCGAAGCGGGGCGTTCACGGCAGCGGCACGAGGTCCAGCAGGCGATCGATCACCTGGTCCGCGCGCACGCCCTCGGCCTCCGCCTCGTAGCTGAGCAGCACGCGGTGGCGCAGCACTTCGTGCGCCACCGCGTGGACGTCTTCCGGCAGCGCATACTCGCGTCCGCTCAGCCAAGCGTGCGCACGCGCGCAGCGGTCCAGCGCGATGGTGGCGCGAGGACTGCCGCCCCAGGCGATCCAGCGCTTGAGCTCGGCGCCGTAACGACCCGCATCGCGGGTAGCCAGCACCAGCTGGGTCAGGTACTCCTCCAGCGCCGGCGCCATGTGCACCTGGAGCACGGCTTCACGGGCGTGCATCACGTCGGTGGGCGTCAGCAGAGCGCGCGGCGCGGCATGAGCCTGCGCATGACGGCTGGCCTGGCTGCGCGCGAGCTTGAGGATGGCCAGTTCCGAGGCGGCATCGGGGTAACCGATCGTCACGTGCATCACGAAGCGATCGAGCTGGGCCTCCGGCAGCGCGAACGTACCCTCCTGCTCGATCGGATTCTGTGTCGCCATCACCAGGAACAGCTCGGGCAGCCGCCAGGTGCTGCGCCCCACGGTGATCTGCCGCTCCGCCATCGCTTCGAGCAGTGCCGACTGCACCTTGGCCGGCGCACGGTTGATCTCGTCCGCCAGCACGATGTTGTGGAACAGCGGGCCACGCTCGAACTCGAAGCTGCCCGACTGCGGGCGAAACACGTCGGTGCCGGTCAGGTCGGCCGGCAGCAGGTCTGGAGTGAACTGCACGCGATGGAAATCCGCATCGATGCATGCCGCCAGCGCCTTCACCGCGGTGGTCTTGGCCAGCCCGGGTGCGCCCTCCACCAGCAGATGGCCGTCGGCCAGCAGTGCGATCAGCAGACAGTCGATGAGATGCGGCTGGCCGATGATGGAGCGCTGCAGATCCTCCCGCAGCTGCGCAAACGCCTGCTGCAGGGCAGCGGCCAGAGTATCGGGCGAGGTGTCGGTCATGCGGGTTTCCATGTTCGAAGCAGGCTTGGGACCACACTCCATCATGGAAGTTTTATGCCGTCAGCGGGTATAGCCCGGTCGTCATGGCTTCACCGCGCTGCCAAAAGAGAAGGGCGGCCACAGGCCGCCCTTCTCTCGTACCGTTGGCACCGCTTATTGCAGTGTCTCGCTGAGGATGCGCGGCGTTACGAAGATCAACAGTTCCGCCTTGTCGTTCTGGCGCGAAGTCTTTCGGAACAGCGCGCCGATACCCGGAATGTCGCCGAGGCCAGGCACCTTGGTCACGGAGTTCTGCTTGGTGATCTCGTAGATTCCGCCAAGAACGACCGTCTGCCCGTTGTCGACCAGCACCGACGTATTCAGCTCGCGCGTGTCGATCTGCGGAACCTGGCCGCTGCCGGGCGCATCGATGAACTTTGCCAGAGCATCCTTCTTGACGTTGATCTTCAGGTAGACGCGGTTGTCGGCGGTGATGGTCGGGGTGACCTTGAGCTCAAGCACGGCGTCCTTGAATTGGACCGTGGCCGTACCACTACCCGCCGCACCCGACGCGCTGTTCTGATACGTCACGTAGCCGATCTGCTGACCCTGTCGGATCACAGCTTCCTGCTGATTGGCGGTGATCACACGCGGACTGGAGATCACCTCTCCACGTCCTTCGGTCTGAGCAGCAGAGAGCTCAAGGTCGAGCGCGTAGTTGGCGCCGAGGATCGCCAGACCAATGCTTCCGGCGGTGGTCGTCGTTGGCAGGTTTAGATTCAGCCCGCTGGCAGTTCCGTCGCCCTGATCCTGGCCGCCGATGGAGATCACGTTGCCCCCACCAATGCCCTTCTGCAGATTCGGCGTCGCGGCTGCCGAGTTCTGAAACTCGGTATTGTTAGAGCGGCCCTGGACGCCAAACTTTGCCCCTAGCTCGCGGGTAAACTGGTCGGTCGCCACTACGATGCGCGACTCGATCAGGACCTGCTGCACCGGCTTGTCCAGCACCGCAATGAGATTGCGCAGCTCCTTGATGCGTTCGGGGCTGTCGTGCAAGAGCAAAGTGTTGGTGCGCTCGTCAAAGGAAACGCTGCCGCGCGGGGAGAGGAAGCCACGGCTGGTGTTGCCGCCCTGTCCGCCACCGCCCGAACCCTGCTTGCTCTCGGTGGTGAGCAGCTTGGCGATGTCCGCGGCCTTGCCGTAACTGATCGGCACGTAGTCCGTGATCAGTTCGGCGTTGTCCTCGGCCTTGATCCGCGCATCGGCGACATCCTGCTCGTACTTGGCCAGCTCGGCCTGCGGAGCGATCCACACCACATTGCCGCTGCGACGCTTGTCCAGGCCCTTGGCACGCAGTACCACATCTAGCGCCTGGTCCCACGGCACGTTGACCAGTCGGAGCGTCACGCTGCCGCCCACGGAATCGGAGGCGACGAGGTTCAAACCGGAGATATCGGCGAGCAACTGAAGCGCCGAGCGCACCGGGATGTCCTGGAAGTTGAAGGTGACGCGGCTGCCGCTGTAGACCGGCTCCTGTCCCTTGGCTAGCCTGTCCGGCGCCGCGTCCTTCTTCTTCGGCGCAATCTCTACTACGTACTGATCGCCAGTCTGGTACGACGACGTTTCAACGTTGCCGCCCGTGCTGATCTCCAAGCGCGCGCCGGTGCCGCTGGCACGCGTCACGATGGACTGGACCGGGGTCGCAAAGTCGGTGACGTCCAGTCGCTGCGCCTGACTGGGTGGAAGATTCACGTGTTCAAGGTCGACGATGACTTTGTCACCCTCGGTGCGCATATTGGGGCTTGCGCCGGCGCCGCTGAAATTAATTAGCACGCGCCCCTCACCCTTGGGGCCGCGACGAAAGTCGATATTGGAAACGGCCGGACCATTACTGGCCGATGGCAGGCGCTTTGACGGGTCGGTAGTCGCCACGGTGGTCGTGGTCTGCGATGCACTACCATTATTGACCGTCAGTACAACACTGTTGCCATCCACGCGCGAGGTGTAGGTGGACTCACGCATCAGCTCGACGACCACGCGCGTGCGCCCGCCCGCCGACACGGCCGAAACCCCCGAAGTGGAGCCCTTGCCGATGTCGAGATGGCGAGGCGCCGCGTTGTCGGTATCGGCGAAATCCACCGCGATGCGCGGCGGCGTGCCGGTAGTAAAGATGCTCGGCTGAGGCACCTGGCCCGAGGCGAAATTCATATGCAGCTCGACGCGGCCACCGGGCAGCACGTCATAGCTGATGTCCTTCAGGGTGGCGGTGGCAGCCGCTGCGGACTGCGCCCAGAACGCGCTCGTCGCCAGCAGGGACATCACCAGGTAACGGTGTACTTGGCGCATGATTCGGCCTTGAACAGGTGTGGTTTGGTTGCTCATTGCATCAGCCCCTGTGTTTCCTATTTCTCGCCGAGCGCGATGCTGGCCGGACGTTCCATCCAGCCACCATTACCGTTGGAGATCAGTTCCACGAGATCGACGTGGTCGTCGCTGATCGCGGTGATTCGGCCGTAGTTCTGGCCCATGTATTCGTTCTTGTGCACACGATGGATCACGCCGCCCGGGTCCTTGATCAGCACCTCGGTGTTAGCGCCCATGCCCACCGTACCGACCATCTTCAAGCTGTCGAGAGCGAACATCTCCAGCGGCTGCTTGGCACGGTTCTCGTCCGGGCGCGGCCCGGTCGTTGAAGTCGTGATGGAGGATGGCTGGGTCTCGGCGGAGCTTGGACTGAACGGGTCGCGATCGCCCTGGTCGCTGTATTCGAAGGTCTCGAAGGTGCGGATCACCGGCAGCGGATCGATCGGCGCCCCCTTCTTGAGCTTCTCCTTGGCAACCCAATCGCGCAGGTCGGACATACCGCGGGTGCAACCTGCGAGCGCGAGAAGTGCGCCACACAGGGCTGCCACACGCAACACATGGCCATGCTTCTTGGCGAAAGACTGGCTCATTTCCGCCCCCTCTTGTTGCCCTTCGCCTTGGCCGCCTTGCCATCGGGCATCTCATCGTCGTCAAGGTAACGGTACGTTTTGACTGTACCCTGCAGCACCAGTTGCCCGCTTCCCTCCGACCCTTGCTTGGGTGTCAGCGACACATCATGCAGTGTAAGGATCACCACGCGCGGCAGCGAGGCCACGCCGCTGATGAAGGTGCCGAACTGGTGGTACGTACCGGTCATCCGCAAGGAAATCGGCTCTTCGGCGTAGAAGTCCTTCGGTGTTTCTGCGCCTGGCTGGAACAGGTCCACCTCAAGACCGGCCGACAGGGCCGTCTGCGAGATGTCGACCAGCAACTCAGGCATTTCAGTCTTGCCTGGCAGCTGACGCAGCAACTGGCGCAGCATGTCCTGCATTTCGTCGAGCTGCTGCTGCAGGGCGTCGAGATTCACCGCCTTGGCCTGCTTTTGAGCGAACTCCTGCTTGAGTTGTTCCTCTTTTCCCGCCAGGGCCTGCAGTGAATCCTGCTGGTCGCTGATGTACAGATACCAGCCCAGGAATCCAATCACCACGAACAGCAGCGCGGTAAAAAACGCCTTGATGGACTGGGGCCAGCCACCGATGTTATTCCGATCGAGGCTGCGCAAATCGTCGAAGAATTTCACGGTTTGGCCCCTCCGGTCGACGGCTTTCCATCCGGCTTGCCGGCAGGGCTGGCGGCAGGCAACTTGGCCGAAGCAGGTGAATTAAGGATGTCTCCTGCCTTAGCGTCATCCTTGGGGCGGCTCAGCGAAACATTCAGCCCGAAGGTGTAGGGCATGCGCTGATCCTTGTGGAGATTTTCCGTCTTGCGCAGATCCGCATGCCCCATCCAGGGCGACGCTTCGATATTTCGCATGTACTCCGCCACGCTGGCGTTGGACTGGGCGACACCATCGAGCGACATGGAGTCACCACTTTGCTTCAACCCCGTCAGACGCGCGCTGGCCGGGATCGTCTTCACCAGCTCGTCGAACAGATGAACCATCTGCGAACGGTTCGCCTGCAACTGTTCGATGATCTGCTTGCGTGCCAGCAGACGGTCGCGAACCTTTTCCAGATCCGTGATCTTGGCGATCTTCTCGTCGAGTTGCTTGATCTCGGTCTGCAGGTAGGCGTTGCGCTCGTTCTGATTGTCGATGCGCAGGCCCATCCACCAGGCCCACACCAGCACGCAAAGCAGGGCGACCACGGCGGCCGCACCGAGTTGCATGAAGAACTCACGCTCTCGCTGCTTGCGGCGCTCTGCGCGCCACGGAAGGAGGTTGATATGTGCCATCAGTCGAAGCTCCTGAGCGCAAGGCCGACGGCAATCATCAGCGCCGGGGCGTCCTGGGCGAGCGCCTGGGCCTGCACGCGCGAGGAGAGCGACATGCGGGCCAGCGGATTGGCCACCACGCAGGGAATGCCGAGCTGCTCTTCCAGCATCGGCGCCAGGCCTTCGATGGAGGCACAGCCACCGGCCAGAACGACCTGATCGACCTTGCTGTATTCGCTGCCCGCGAAGAAGAACTGCAGCAGGCGGCTGATCTGCTGGGTCAGCGACTCCTTGAACGGCTCCAGCGCCTCGGTCTCGTACGATTCCGGCAGACCACCCTTGCGCTTGGCGCGGCCGGCCTCCTCATAGGACAGGCCATACCGGCGCATGATTTCGTCGGTGAGCTGCTTGCCGCCGAACACCTGTTCGCGCGAGTAGATGGTGCGCTGGTTGCGCAGCACCGAAAGGGTGGTCATGGTGGCGCCGATGTCGACCACGGCGACCAGTGCGTCGCGACCGACGTTGAGCTGATCGGCCAGCATCGCGAAGGCGTTCTCCAGCGCGAACGCCTCGACGTCGATCACCTTGGCGGTCAGTCCGCCCAGATCGAGGGCGGCCACGCGCATGTCCACGTTCTCGGTGCGCGAGGCAGCGAGCAGAATGTTGTTCATGTCCGGGTTGTCCCGAACCGGCCCCATCACCTCGAAGTCGAGACTCACCTCGTCGATCGGGTAGGGAATGTACTGGTTGGCTTCGACCTGGATCTGTCCTTCGAGATCATCCTCGGACAGCTCGCTGGACATTGGCACGACGCGGGTGATCACCGCCGAGCCGGCCACCGCCGCACAGGCGTGCTTGAGCTTGGAGCCCGACCGCGCCAGTGCGCGCCGGATCGCCTCACCGACCGCCTCGACCTCGACGATGTTCTTCTCGACAACCGCGTTGGGGGGCAGCGGCTCGACCGCGTAATGCTCGACGCGGTAGCGGCCACCGGCCTGGCTGAGCTGCAGCAGCTTGACGGCAGTCGAACTGATGTCGACACCAATAAGCGGCGGCTTCTTGGGTGTAAAAAGACCCACGGTTTGTCCCCCTTCCCCTGGCACTCCAGCCGGTTCCCGGCGGATGTGCGCTGGCATTAAATCCAAAAATTAACGCAATAGCAACGGTATACGATCACTTTCTCGACTCAGTGGCGTGATGGGACACACATTTGAGTCATCCAGCTCTTTGGCCGGTTTTCTGCCCCTGCACGCCACACGACCCTGCAGGCGATAGTGCTACATCTATACTCTTGCACGTTTTGACTCAGGTCTCGCTACCTCCACATCATGCGAATTTTGAAGCGTCTGCTCCGCTGGGCACTGATCCTGGCCTTCTCGGGACTGCTGCTCGGCGTAGCTGCCATCGGCGTCGCCTACTGGCTGATCTCTCCTCGCCTGCCCAACGTCGATGAGCTGAAGGACTACCGCATGCAGGTGCCTCTGCGGGTGGAAAGCGCCGACGGCAAGCTGATCGCCACCTTTGGCGAAACCCGGCGGATCCCGGTGGACATCAACAAGGTGCCCGACCGACTCAAGCACGCGGTGCTGTCGGCGGAGGACGCCGACTTCTACACGCACCCTGGTTTCGACTGGCACGGCATTGCCCGCGCCGCATGGCACGTGATCATCTCCGGCGGCGACAAGGGTTCCGGCGGTTCCACCATCACCCAGCAGGTGGCACGCAACTTCTTCCTTAGCCCGGAGAAGCTCTACTCGCGCAAGCTCACCGAGATCTTTATCGCGGTGCGGATGGAGAACGAGCTCACCAAGGACCAGATCCTCGAGCTCTACCTCAACAAGATGTTCCTCGGTCACCGCTCCTATGGCGTGGCGGCCGCCGCCGAGTACTACTACGGCAAGACGCTCGACCAGCTCACGATCGCCGAGTGCGCCACCATCGCGTCGACCTTCCAGCTGCCCTCGGCGGTGAATCCCATCAACAACCCGGCGCGCATGCTGGCGCGACGCAACTGGGTGCTGGGACAGATGCTGGAGCACCGCTACATCAGCAAGGTGGAGTACGAGCAGGCCATCAAGGAACCCAACGGCGCCTTCGCGCACGAACAGCCGATCGAGGTCGATGCACCCTACCTGGCCGAAATGGTCCGCCGCCAGGTGCTCGACCGCCTGGGCAACGACGCGCTCACCGAAGGCTACGTGGTGAAGACCACGGTGCAGAGCAGTCGACAGACGGCCGCCGTGGATGCCCTGCGCAACGGCCTGATCGCCTACGACCGCCGCCACGGCTGGCGTGGCCCCGAAGCCCATACCGACCTGGCCGGCAGCGCCAGCACCGCCAATCTCGATGAGCTGCTGGCGAGCTACAGCAGCATTTCGGGCATGCAGCCGGGCGTCGTGACGGCGGTGTCCTCGACCGAAGCCACCGTCTACCTGGCCAGCCACGACAGCGCCACGCTCGACCTGGCCGCGGTGAGCTGGGCCCGTCCGTACATCAGCGACTCGCGGGTGGGGGCAACCCCCAAACAGGTGGACAGCGTGCTCAAGCGGGGCGACATCGTGCGCCTCTCGCGCAACGACAAGGGCGCATGGGAGCTGGCGCAGGTGCCGAAGGCGCAGGCCGCACTGGCCTCGGTGAATCCCGAAGATGGCGCGATCCAGGCCCTGGTCGGCGGCTTCAGCTTCGCGCGGAGCAAGTTCAATCGCGCAGTGATGGCGGCGCGCCAGCCCGGCTCCAGCTTCAAGCCCTATATCTATTCGGCGGCGTTCGACCGCGGCTTCACGCCGGCCTCGATCGTCAACGACGCGCCGCTGGCACTGCCCGACCCGTCCAAGCCGGGCGGGCTGTGGACGCCGGCCAACGATGACGACAAGTTCGACGGCCCGATCCGCCTGCGTGAGGCGCTGGTGCAGTCCAAGAACCTGGTGTCGGTGCGGCTGCTCGATGCCATCGGCGTGCGCTATGCGCGCGAATACGCCACCCGCTTCGGCTTTTCGCTCGACGCGCTGCCACCCAATCTTTCGATGGCCCTTGGTACCGCCTCGGTCTCCCCGATGGGCATGGCCCGCGGCTACGCCGTGTTCGCCAACGGCGGCTATCTGGTCAAGCCCTACTTCATTCGCGAGATCGACGATCGCGACGGCAGGCCGGTGTACCTGGCCAACCCCGCACGCGCCTGCCGTTCGTGCCAGGAGCGACTGCTCGACACCAGTCCGCCCGGACCGCCGCCTGCCGAGAGCACCGCCCCCGCCGCAACGGCAGCGGTCGCCGCCAGCGGTGCCGACCCGGCTGCCAGCAGCAGCATCGCCGACACCGTGGGTGACGCCGTCCTGCCCAGCGACGCGCACGACAACGCGAAGGCGCCGCCGGTGCTCGCCCCGCACGTGATCGACATCCGCAATGACTACCTTGTGACCTCTCTGATGAAGGACGTGATCCTGCGCGGTACCGGGGCGGCCGCCCGCAAGCTCGGGCGCGAAGACCTGGCCGGCAAGACCGGCTCGACCAACGACCACCGCGACGCCTGGTTCGTCGGCTTCAACGGCGACCTGTCCACGGCGGTGTGGGTCGGTTTCGACGACTTCAGCTCGCTGGGCCGCGCCAACGGCGTCGGCGAGTTCGGTGCGCAGGCTGCGCTGCCGATCTGGATGGATTACATGGGGAGCGCCCTCAAGGGGCTGCCGGTGAACATGCTTTCCATGCCGCCAGGCATCACCACGCTCACCATCGACCGCAGCACAGGCTTGCCCGCCGCGGCCGGAGACACCAACACGATGTCGGAGATGTTCAAGGTGGAAGACCTGGACAAGCTGCGCAGTCAGGCGGCGCAGCAGCAGCAGGAGCAGGACAAGCAGCACGCATACGACATTTTCTGACGTAGCGGTTAGGATCGGAACGCCCGCCGTCGCTGTCCGGACGGCGGATCACCCGATGAAGGAGCGAGACATGGCCCGAGGCGAGCACCACCGCATCCACGCCCATGACCGCCTGCAGCGCAATCGCTTGCGCGTTGCCCAGGAAGCCGCCCGCCTGATGAGCGAGCACGGCATCCGCGACTTCCACCACGCCAAGCTAAAGGCGGCCGAGCGGCTGGGTATCCACGACGCGCAGGCGCTGCCGCGCAACCAGGAGATCGAACAGGCGTTGCGCGAACGCCAGCGCCTGTTCGACGCCGACAGCCAGCCGCAGCAGCTCAAGGCCCGCCGCGAGGGCGCGCTGGAGGCGATGCGTTTCCTCGGGCGGTTCGATCCGAGGCTGGTCGGCCCGGTGCTAGAAGGCACGGCCGACGCACACTCGGCGGTCTGCCTGCACGTGTTCAGCGACGACCCGGACGAGGTGGTGCTTTTCCTGCGCGAGCACGGTGTCCCGGCCGAGGTGCAAACCCGGCGGTTGCGGCTCAGCCGGGAGGAGCAGGTC
>NZ_JBQCCF010000026.1:0-5558 GCF_051962475.1 Dyella sp. | reverse complement strand
GGCTCCTACAGAAGATCGCGCCCTGGTCGTGGCTGCCTTGACGATGGCGTTAGCCGTGAAGCTGCGCTTCCGCCTCGCGGCTGGATTGATCCCGCCGCTGTTTGTAGGAGCCCGCTTGCGGGCGATGCTCCTGCTCTGATGCACAGCAAAGCGAAAGGCATCGCCCGCGAGCGGGCTCCTACATCGCGGCGACGGCTTCGTGGCTGTGCAGCCGGCCGCGCAGCGAGTTGCTCATCGCGTCGGTGATCAGCACGTCGACAAACTGGCCGATCAGACGGGCATCGCCAGGGAAGTTCACGTAGCGCATGTTCTCGGTGCGGCCGCTGAGTTCGCTGGCGTTCTTGCGGCTGGGTTTTTCCACCAGCACGCGCTGCACGGTGCCGACCATCGCCTCGTTGATTGCCTTGGCGTTGGCGTTGATCGCCGCCTGCAGCCGGGTCAGCCGGGCGTGCTTGACCTCGGCCGGGGTCGGGTCGGGCAGATTGGCCGCCGGGGTGCCGGGGCGCGAGGAGAAGATGAAGCTGAAGCTCTGGTCGAAGCCGACGTCGTCGATCAGCTTCATGGTCTTCTCGAAATCCTCGTCGGTCTCGCCGGGGAAGCCGACGATGAAGTCCGAACTGATGCAGATGTCCGGCCGCACCGCGCGCAGCTTGCGAATCTTCTGCTTGAACTCCAGCGCGGTGTAGCCGCGCTTCATCGCGCTGAGGATGCGGTCGGAGCCGGCTTGCACCGGCAGGTGCAGGAAGTTGGCCAGCTTCGGCACACTGGCGTAGGCCTCGATCAGCGAGTCGGAGAACTCCAGCGGGTGCGAGGTGGTGAAGCGGATGCGGCCGATCCCATCGATCTGCGCGATGGCGTGGATCAGCACGGCGAGATCCGCGGTGCCGCCGTCGTGGGTGGCGCCGCGGTAGGCGTTGACGTTCTGGCCCAGCAGGTTCACCTCACGCACGCCCTGTTCGGCGAGCTGGGCCACCTCGACGATCACGTCGTCGAACGGCCGGCTGATCTCCTCGCCGCGGGTGTACGGCACCACGCAGTAGGAGCAGTACTTCGAGCAGCCTTCCATGATCGAGACGAAGGCGGTTGGGCCCTCGGCGCGCGGCTCGGGCAGGTGGTCGAACTTCTCGATCTCGGGGAAGGAGATGTCCACCTGCGGCTTGCCGGTGGCGCGACGTGACTCGATCAACTCGGGCAGGCGGTGCAGGGTCTGCGGGCCGAACACCAGGTCCACGTACGGCGCGCGCTTGACGATCGCCTCGCCCTCCTGGCTCGCCACGCAGCCGGCCACGCCGATCAGCACGGGCTTGCCGTCGGCCTTGTGCTCCTTCCAGCGGCCGAGCTGGCTGAATACCTTCTCCTGCGCCTTCTCGCGGATCGAGCAGGTGTTGACCAGGATGACGTCGGCCTCGGCCTCGTTGTCGGTCAGCTCCAGGCCGTGCGACGCCTTGAGCACGTCGGCCATCTTGGCCGAGTCGTACTCGTTCATCTGGCAACCGTGGGTCTTGATGAAAAGCTTGCCGCTCATGGGGCGAGGTACCGTGATTCGGGTGGTAGGGCGGCAGGCCGCCGAACCGCGCAGTTTACTCGCCGGCATGCCGACCTGTCAGCAAGCGGGCGTGGCGGATCAAGCACTTGCGATGCCCGATGGCGGCGGCGCCGGAGGCGGCCCGGTGCCGCGACACGGTGCACAGCCTGGCGCTTCCACACTTGGCGATGCGGCGGGATCGCTGCACACTGCGCCGCATGACCGCTGCCACGCGCCAGAAGGGGAGCGCCGGTCGGTCGGGCTACCGCTTCCCGCATTCGTCGATCCTGCTGCGGATCGCGTTCGGCTGTGCGTTCGCGATGTTCGCGTTGTGGCCGCACGGGGTGCGCGCCGAGGTGCTGTACCGCTGCACCGGCGCGAGCGGCGAGGCCGTGTTCACCAGCAAGACCGCCGGTTACCAGCGCTGCCACCGGATAGGTGCGTATGCCGCGCCGCGGCGGACCGTCACGCCGCGCCGCGCGCCGGTGGCGCGCAATCCTTTCGCGGGCGTGGTGGCTTCGGTCGACACCACCGCCACGGCACTGTCCGCATTGCCGCCGTCGCGTCGCCTGTTCGTCGGTGTGCAGGCGTCGGTGGAGACCACGGCGCAGGTGCTGCCCGACCCGCCACGCCGGCCGGGTGTGCGCGGGCAGTGGGACTATCAGGAGTCGCGAACCGAGCTCGCCAGCGCCAGCGCAGCGGCGACGGAGCCAGGCGATCGCGTGCTGCGCGGCGCGGTGTATCGGGTCAAGAAGGCCGACGGCAGCGTGGAGTACACGAACATTGCGCCGACGCGCGACCGCGGCCACGCGGTCACGATGTTGTTCACCTATATCGCCACCTGCATGGCCTGCGACCTCCATTCGCCGATCCACTGGAACTCGGTGCGCTTGAACCTGCAGGACTACGCCAGCGCGATCCGCCAGGCCAGTGCCGATTACGGCGTCAACGAGGCGTTCCTGCGGGCGATCATCCATGCCGAAAGCGCGTTCAATCCCCATGCGCTCTCGATCAAGGGGGCGCAGGGCCTGATGCAGCTGATGCCGGGCACGGCCAGCGACATGGGCGTGCTCGATGCGTTCGACGCCGAGCAGAACATCCGCGGCGGGGCGCGCTATCTCAGCCTGCTGCTGCAGTCCTTCAACGGCAACGAAAAGCTGGCAGCCGCCGCGTACAACGCCGGCCCCGGGGCGGTGCAGCGCTACAAGGGCGTGCCGCCGTATGCCGAGACCCAGGTCTACGTCAGCCGCGTCGCGGCGCTGCGCCAGCGTTATGGGCAGGCATTGCGCCCGCCGCTGGCCGTCCGCGCCGGGATGGCATCAACCATCCAGTGAGCTGTCCGGCAGGGTAGCCGGCCGTTGCGCGATGGTCACGTTGAGGTGGAACGGGGCGCCGTTGCGCAGGCCGGTCACATCGACCGTGCTGCCCGGCTTCAGTGATGCCTCGTGGCGACGCAGTTCGGCCGGGTCGGCGATGTCGTCGTCGCCGATGCGCAGCAGGATGTCGTGCGGCTGGATGCCGGCCGCCGCGGCCGGGCCGCCGGGGTAGACCTCGGACACCTGCACGCCGCGCGCCGCCGCGGGCAGCCCGCTGTCGGCCGCCACCGGCACGAAGGCGTAGTCGGCGCCCAGCCAGCCGCGCACTACGTGGCCGGTATCGATGATCTGGTCCAGCACCTTCTTGGCGCTGTCCATGGGGATGGCGAAGCCGATGCCTTCGGCATTGGCGGCCTTGCCGATCAGCAGCGTGTTGATGCCCACCAGGTTGCCCTTGGCGTCGATCAAGGCGCCGCCGGAATTGCCCAGGTTGATCGCCGCGTCGGTCTGGATGAAGTCCTCGGGGCTGGAGCTGCTGAGCTGCCGACCGATCGCGCTGACGATGCCCATCGTGACCGTCTGGTTGAGGCCGAACGGATTGCCGATCGCCAGCACCACGTCGCCGGCGCGCACGTTGGTGTGCGGCTGGAAGTGCGCTACCGGCAGGTTGCCCGCGTCGATCTTGAGCACCGCCAGATCGGTCTCCTGGTCGGCGCCGACGACCCGCGCCTTCGCCACGCGGCCGTCGTACAGCAGCACCTGGATGTCGTCGGCATTGGCGATGACGTGGTTGTTGGTCAGCACGTAGCCATCGGCGTTGACGATCACGCCCGAGCCCAGGCTCTGCTCGCGCCGCTTGTAGGCCGGTCCGGCCGGCATACCGCCGAACAGCCGCTGCAGCAGCGGATCGGTGTACATCCGCAGGGCCTGCTCGGTGACGGTCTTGTTGGCGTAGATATTGACCACCGAGGGCGCCGCTCGGGCCACGGCGTCGGCATAGGAAAGTGTCGGTCCGGTTGTTCCGCCGTTGATGGCCGGCGTCGCGGCCGGAGCGGGTGCGGCCAAGCCGAAGCGCTCACGCAGGCGTTCGCCCGAACCGGGCCACAGCAGACTCACCACGAAGGCGAGCGCCAGCCCCAGGATCGCAAATCGGGCGATGAAGGCGAGCAGGCCGGCGGCATGTTTCATTGCGGGAGGCTTTCGTAAAATGGTGCGTGGAGACGGCGCGCGCGGCATGCTGCGGCGCGTGACCGCACCGCGCGTTTGATTGTACGGGGCAGGGGCTGACGCTACACTAACGCGATTTTTGCGGGTGCCGGATTTTGACCGGCACGTGCGAAGCAGGTCGGCCCGTCGTTGCGAGGGCGGCCGTCGCGGCCAGAACCTCGGACGTCACCGGAAGCTGCTGACGGCCCGGGGCGGCGGATTTCCGTGGCTGGTGGCTCGCTTCGCAGGTGCCAGTGGAAGCCGCCGGTCCGCACCTCAATGGCATTGCAAGTTCCGGAGAGCCTGATGGCGAACGAAGTCGTCGATCACGGCCGCCGCCGTTTCCTCACAGCAACCACTGCGGTGGTTGGTGGCGCGGGAGTCGTCGCGGCAGTCGTGCCCTTCATCAAGACGTGGGAACCGAGCGCACGCGCCAAGGCCGCCGGTGCTCCGGTGACCGTGGATATCAGCAAGATCGAGGAAGGCCAGAAGGTGACCTTCCCGTGGCGCAGCCTGCCGGTGTTCGTGGTCAACCGAACCAAGGCCCAGCTCGCCTCGCTGCCGATGGTGGATTCGCGCCTCGTCGATCCGAAGTCCGATGGTGCCTCGGCGGCCCAGCAGCCGAAGTACGCGCAGAACGAAACCCGCTCGATCAAGCCCGAGTGGCTGGTGGTGGTGGGCATCTGCACCCACCTGGGCTGCGTGCCGGACTTCGTGCCGGAGATCAAGCCCGAGCCGTTCGATCCGGACTGGAAGGGTGGCTTCTACTGCCCTTGCCACAAATCGCGTTATGACATGGCCGGCCGCGTCTTCAGCGGTGTGCCCGCGCCGAAGAACCTGCAGGTGCCGCCGTATCACTTCGTGAACGACAGCACCATCCAGATTGGCGTGGATCCGAAGGAGGCCGGCTGATGGCTAACGTATTCACCCGCATGGGCGACTGGGTCAACGAGCGCGCGCCGAACATGATGCCTGCGTACCGCAAGCACATGACCGAATACTACGCGCCGAAGAACTTCAACCTCTGGTACTACTTCGGTTCGCTGGCGCTGCTGGTGCTGGTCAACCAGATCGTTACCGGCATCTTCCTCACCATGAACTACAAGACCAGCGCGCTCGAAGCGTTCGCCTCGGTCGAATACATCATGCGTGACGTGGAGTGGGGCTGGTTGATCCGTTACATGCACTCCACAGGTGCCTCGCTGTTCTTCATCGTGGTGTTCCTGCACATGTTCCGCGGCCTGATGTACGGCTCGTACAAGAAGCCGCGCGAGCTGGTGTGGCTGCTGGGCATGCTGATCTTCCTGGTGCTGATGGCCGAGGCCTTCATGGGCTACGTGCTGCCGTGGGGCAACATGTCGTTCTGGGGCGCCAAGGTGATCATCTCGCTGTTTGGAACCATCCCTGTCATTGGCGGGACGCTGGTCGAGTGGATCATGGGCGACTACCTGCCCGCCGACGCCACACTCAACCGCTTCTTCGCGCTGCACGTGATCGCGCTGCCGCTCGTG
>NZ_JBQCCF010000025.1:0-7012 GCF_051962475.1 Dyella sp. | reverse complement strand
CGGCCAGCTCGACCAGGCGCAGGGGCGCGCCACGGATTTCCGCAGCTACAACCTCTCCGGCGCGCTGGCCGTGGCGGCACGCAAGGAAGGGCTGGAGCGGATCGACCAGGTGCTATTGAGCAAGGATGCCTCGCGCGCCATCGCCGTGCAGGGCGACATGCACTCGCCGCTGCGGCGGTTTGCCGATGTGGATGTGGTGAGCGGCATCCGCACGCCGCTGGCGCAGAGCAGCACGGACTGGTCGCAGTTTCAGGCGCCGGCGAAGCAGAACGTGCAGGCGCCCACGCCGTTGATGCAATCGGCGGATGTGCAGGTAGCGCAGCCCTCGCCTCAGCGGTGAACCACGAAGGCCCGGCCATGCCGGGCCTTCTTCTTTCTGCCTAGGCGGCGCGGTCCATCGTCCGGGCCTGCTCGATGCGCTCCAGCAGCAGCGGCGAGGCCAGGGTGCAGTCCGGGTGCATGCGGCTGAGGCCGTGCACCGCGCCGGCCAGGCCGGTCATCAGGCCCGGGGTGAAGGCGGCGCGGGTGAGCCCGCCCACCATGCCGCCGTGCTCCTCGATGGCGGAGACGATCTGTGCGGTGGCCTGGTCGCGATCGAGCGTGCAGCCTGCCGGGTCCAGCGTGGAGGCGCGCACCAGCAACTCCCACAGGGAAAGATCGCCATGGCACAGCGTGTGGCTGGCGCCCCACTTGTGGTTGGCCGCCACGAAAGCCCGCCGCAGGTTGTGCAGGTGGCGCGCCTCGCCCGTGCGCTGGTACAGGTCGGCGGCCGCCAGGCCGATGCCCACGCTGCCGTTGCACCAGGTGTGGAAGCTGTTGTCGCCGGCGTTCTCGCGAATGTCCAGCCAGTTGCCTTCGGCCTCGTCGTAGAGCGCATCCTGGAAATAGAACGCCTGGTCCGACAGGGTGCGCCAGCGTTGCCTATCCGCTTCGTCGCCGGCGTCTTCCAGCACCAGCCGCGCCAGCGCCCAGGCGAAGCCTGCCGAGCCATGCGCGAAGCCGCCCGCCGGCTCCACCTCGCCGGCCAGCGGCCAGCGGGCGCCGCGCTCATCGACGATGGCGGTCGACTCCAGGTGCCTGGCCGCCGCCGCAGCCAGTTGCCGCCAGCGCGCATCGCCGGTGGCGTCGGCCAGGCCAAGCAGCGGGACGATGGCGCCGGCGGCGCCGTCGATGATGTCGAAGCGCCGATCGCCCTCGAAGCCCTCCTGCGCCAGCGCCTCGGCGCGCGATACGGCGCGGGCGAGCCATTCGGGCTTGCCCTGCACGTCGTACAGGCTCAGCCAGGTCCATATCTGCGCGCCGTAGCCGGAGAACCCGCCCACGGTTTGCGGCTTGTCGCCCACCTCCATCGCCTGCATCACCTGCAGCGCGCCGGCAATCGCCTCGCCGAGCCCGTCTACCGCATGCGCGCGGCCGCGCCTGACCTCGTGCTCGTAGCCGGCCAGCACCACCGCTACCCCGCCCAGGCCAAAGTACAGATCGGCACACACCGGCTGCACCAGCCACCCGGCGCGGCCGATCTCCGGCGTGATCCAGGTAAACGAGCCGTCGCTGCCGCGCACGGCAAGCCGCAGCAGGCGCTCCACCGCGGCGGCAGCGAGCCGGCGACGGCGCGGCTCGAGTTGCTCGGTGAATGGGTTGCGGGCGGCGTACAGGCGGCCGCTGTGTTCTTCCTCGCGATCGCGCATGCGCTGGTTGAGATCGGTGGCCACCAGCGCGCTGCGGATGGTGAGCTCTTCCAGCTCCAGCCGCATCGCGCGCCAGTCGGCAAGCACCAGCGCGATCTGCGACGCCGCCAGGGGCGCGACGAAGATCGGCACATCGCCGTAGCGAAGGTCGTCGATCTCGGCCTGGATCTCTTCCGGCTTCGATGGGGCGACCGGCACCACGGCTGCATTGCGCTCGAACAGGTCACGCGCGCGCTCGATGGCGGCCGCTTCGTCGTGCAGCGAGGCCGGGTGCCACAGCATGCGGCCGATCTCCACGTAGGCCAGGGTGGCGCGGCGCACGTCGCGTACCGGGCAGCCCTCGAAGCGCGCCAGCAGCGGTTCGAGCCGGCCGGCGCGGTCGAGCTTGTGCAGGCGCTGGCTGGCGTCGAGAAAGCCTTCGCTGATGTGATCCCAGTAGAGCGACAGTTTGGGCTTGGGGCTGGGGTGGTTCTGCGCCGTGGCCATGTCGGCCTCGACAATCTCGAGCCGGGCGGAGGTGGTGCCCTCGTTGACGATGATCGGTGCACGCAGCTGTGGCTGCTCGCCCGGCAGGGCGCCGGCCGCGGAGACATCCGCGCCGTTAAGCCCGACCGCCGAGGTGCGGAACGGCACGATGCCGGTGCGCAGCACCGAGCCGCGGATCATCGCCGCGGCCAGGTCGTAGGCGTCGCCGAAGCCCGAAGGTGCAAACGCCGGCGGCGGCGAGAACAGGCTCTCCACGTCGATCACCACGGGCACCGGACCGGCCGCGATGAGGTTTTCCAGATGGATGTCGGTGCCGCCGAGCAGGCGAAGCACCGCCAGCCAGTGGCCCAGACCGCGATAGAAGGTTCGCAGCTCGTCTTCGCTCGCGCAGTAGCGATGCTCCACGAACGCGGCCCAGCCATGATCGCCACAGTCGATGACCCCCGGCACGTAGACGCGATCGGCGCTGTTGCCGAACACGTCGGCGAGAAAGGTTTCGAGCACCTGGTCGACCCGCAGCGAGCGCGGCTTGTACATCACCTTGCCGCCTTCCAGCTCGAGCATCGCGACGGTCTGGCCACCCGCGTGGAGATCGCCCTGGCCGAGGTGCAGCGCGGTCAGTGGCCCGGCCGACCGGCCGAGCAGCGCGGTCAGCGCGTGGCGGTCGCTGGCGAGATGCGCTGCCAGCCGCGCTATCGCAGTGGCTTGCTGCTGCAGCAGGCGCTGCAGGCGATGGCGCAGCGGCGGATACCGCGCATCCAGATGGGCAGCGAAGGCCGGGGTCTGGGCCCACGCGATGAACTGGGCGAAGCGGCCGGCATCGTCCGCTGCAGTGAGCATGCCGCCGAGCTTGGCCGCATGCAGCTCCAGCAGCAGGAGACGACTGAGCCGCAGCCAGGCACTGTTGCGCAAGGCCTGCGTACCGACCGCGTCGATCAGCGCGAGCTCATTGTGCGCAAGCGCCGGGCACAAAGGATCGATCAGGCCGAGCAGTTCGGCGCGAGCGGTGAGAATGAAGTGATCGATGACAGGGCGAAAAGCGTCGGGAACGGTGATATCGGCCATCGTTTGCCTGGAGTCCTTTCAGTCCGTTGAAACCCGCGACATGGGAAAAGTTGTCGCCTGCTCGCCGTACTCTCCCAGGATGTACGCACGCGCAGGCGACAGCCTTAGATCAACAGCAAGCGCAGCCCCTGGCGAGGGAGCAGGTGGTACCGCCCACCAGTGTTCCGGTGAGCATCGGGCCGTTGCCCGGGTTGGTCAGCGCCGCCTCGATGGCGCCCTGGCCCTCGATGTAGAGCGGGCCTGCCGGGTTGTCGTAGCCGCTGCAGCTCGCCGAACCGCTGAGCCAACCGGAAACGATCTCGTCATTCAGTTGCATGTCTTTCTCCTTTTGAATAATCAACCATGATCATGCGGACGAATTACGGTAGCGCCCACCCTGGATTGCCCAGGTTGACCCGCTCCGCTTGACGCTTGTCGCTCGCGGAACTCACGCACGGCAGTTGCTGTTGATGGGACATCCGTGTCGAGCACCGCATTACATAAAAAGCGCCGCTCCGGATCGCTTGTCAATAAGACAAATCGGAATGAAAGGTGCAAATGTGATTTGCGTCCGTAGTCCACTCTATCGAGTACAGCGCACCTGCGTGTTGCGCAATTTATTGCGGGTTGGTGGCTATCGAAAACGTCCCCGCACAACGTCGTACGCCGTTGGCCAAGCGCAGTGCAACGGGGCGGCGTTTTCGTTGCAGGTTGATGAACCCGATTGGCGATACACGCCCTTCGAAAGGAATGCCGTGGCCGGCGAAGGCCGACTACAAAGCACACGAATCCGCCCGTCTGTGGCGCAAGCAAAGGAAGGATCAGTGGAGGCGCAGGGGGCGTCAGCAGCCCATCCGGCGCGCAAGGAGGGGCTGGAGCGGATCGACCTGGTGCGATCGAGCGAGGAGCCTCGTACGCCACCGCCGTGCGGGGCGACATCCGTTCGCTGCTGGCGCAGAACAGCACGGATTGGCCGCGTGGGCACCTACGCCGTTGATGGAGTCGGCAGATGCGCAGGTGGCGCAGCCTTCAATGCCGCTGTGAACGAAAAAGGCCCGGCGATGCCGGGCCTTTCTTCGGGTGGAGGTAGCCATCAGCCGCTCAGGCCGCCTCGGCGTCCCGGTGCAGATCACCCGCTTCTTGCAGCTGCCGGTGGAGTGATTCGGCGCTGAGATCGAATCCATTGGGCCACGCCAAAGCGCCAAGCTCGACGTAGTACTGCGCGAATGCCTGTGGGTCACGAAGGGGAGCTGTCATCTCGGTATTGGCTTCGATGAACGGGGCGAAATCACAGGTGCCCGCGGTGCCGTCGGAGAACCGCAGCAGCAGTCGACAGTCGCCTTTTGGTTCCACGGCTTTGAGCTTAATCATGGTCGGCTCCCGGGATGCGGCTGAGCGGTTGCAGCGGCTGAGTGGTTGCAGCGCTTGAGTGGTTGCAGTGGTTGCAGCGCTTGCGCGCTCACGCTGCTCTGATCAAGCGATGGCCTCGGTCGCTGCGACTTCGGGACAAAGGCGCCCCCTCACCCTGCCCCCTCCCCCGCGAGCGGGGGAGAGGGTTCAAGCTCGCCAGGTTCAAGCTCACCAGGTTCAAGCTCACCAGGGTTCGCGCTCGCGAGGGGTTCAAGCTCGCTACGGTGTAGGAGTTACATGTTGCGGCGGTATTCGCCGCCCACGTCGTACAGCGCGTGGCTGATCTGGCCGAGGCTGTGGGTCTTGACCGCTTCCATCAGCGCGTTGAACACATTGCGGCGTTCGCGGGCGGTGTTCTGCAGGTAGCGCAGGCCGTGGCCGTCGTGCTTTTCGCCGGCCGCAGTGGCGTCTTCGGCCACGTGGGTGAGGTCGGTCTCGCCCTGCGGGGCCAGGCCGTTGCGGGCGATCTGCCAGGCTTTGACGTTGGCGATCTGCTGGCCCTTCTCTTCTTCGGTGGAGCGGATCAGCTCGATCTCGGTGGCGATCTCGCCGCCGTGGTCCTTGGGCAGGAAGGTGTTGACGCCGATCAGCGGCAGGCTGCCGTCGTGCTTCTTGTGCTCGTAGTACAGGCTCTATTCCTTGATCTTGCCGCGCTGGTACATGGTGTCCATGGCGCCGAGCACGCCGCCGCGCTCGCTGATCGCCTCGAACTCCTTGTAGACGGCCTCTTCGACGATGTCGGTGAGTTCCTCCACCACATAGCTGCCCTGCCAGGGGTTCTCGTTGAAGTTGAGGCCCAGCTCCTTGTTGATGATCATCTGGATCGCCACGGCGCGGCGCACGCTCTCTTCGGTGGGCGTGGTGATGGCCTCGTCGTAGGCGTTGGTGTGCAGGGAGTTGCAGTTGTCAAAGAGTGCGTAAAGAGCTTGCAGCGTGGTGCGGATGTCGTTGAACTGGATCTCCTGCGCGTGCAGGGATCGGCCACTCGTCTGGATGTGGTACTTCATCATCTGGCTGCGAGCGCTGGCGCCGTAGCGCTCGCGCATGGCGCGGGCCCAGATGCGGCGGGCGACGCGGCCGATGACGGTGTACTCCGGGTCCATGCCGTTGGAGAAGAAGAACGACAGGTTGGGCGCGAAGTCGTCGATGTGCATCCCGCGCGCGAGGTAGTACTCGACGATGGTGAAGCCGTTCGACAGCGTAAAGGCGAGCTGGCTGATCGGGTTCGCGCCGGCTTCGGCGATGTGGTAGCCGGAGATGGACACCGAGTAGAAGTTGCGGACCTTGTGTTCGACGAAGTACTGCTGGATGTCGCCCATCATGCGCAGGGCGAATTCGGTGGAGAAGATGCAGGTGTTCTGCGCCTGGTCTTCCTTGAGGATGTCGGCCTGCACGGTGCCGCGCACGGCGGCGAGGGTTTCGGCCTTGATGCGTGCGTAGGTTTCCTCGTCGACGAGCTGGTTGCCGGTGACGCCGAGCAGGCCTAGGCCTAAGCCATCGTTGCCCTTGGGCAGGTCACCGGAATAGCGCGGGCGCTCGCGGCCTTCGTAGAGCTTGGCGATCTGCTTCTCAGCCTCGGCCCAGCGGGACGCGTCGGCCTTGAGGTACTTCTCCACGTTCTGGTCGATCGCGGTGTTCATGAACATCGCGAGGATCATCGGCGCCGGGCCGTTGATGGTCATGGAGACGGAAGTGGTCGGCGCGGACAGGTCGAAGCCGGAGTAGAGCTTCTTCATGTCGTCCAGGGTGGCGATGTTGACGCCGGAGTTGCCGATCTTGCCGTAGATGTCCGGGCGCGGGGCCGGGTCTTCGCCGTACAGGGTGACCGAGTCGAACGCGGTGGACAGGCGCGTGGCGGCGCCGCCCTGGCTCAGGTAGTGGAAGCGGCGGTTGGTGCGCTCCGGGGTGCCCTCGCCGGCGAACATGCGGGTGGGGTCTTCGCCGGTGCGGCGGTAGGGGTAGACGCCGCCGGTGTAGGGGTAGTGGCCGGGGAGGTTTTCCTTGCCGAGGAAGAGGAGTTGGTCGCCCCAGTTGTTCGTCTTGGGCGGGGCGACTTTCGGGATCTTCTGGTGGCTCAGGGATTCGCGGTAGTTCTCCACGCGGATGGTCTTGCCGCGGACCTGGTATTCGTTGACGTCCTTGGTGACCGATTCGCGCAGGGCCGGCCAGTCGCGCAGCAGGTGCACGGACTCGGCGGAGAGTTCCTTCACCGCTTCGTTGTAGCGCTGGCGCAGCAGGGTCAGGGTACGGTCGCCGTCGGCCTTGAGGCTGTCGACCGGGTAGCGGTCCAGCGGCTTGGGCAGCGCTTCGTCGCCCAACTCTTTAAGCGATTCGTAGTAGTGCTGCGCCTTGCTGGCGGCTTCGGCCTGGCGGACGATGGCGCC
>NZ_JBQCCF010000024.1:0-21887 GCF_051962475.1 Dyella sp. | reverse complement strand
CCTGCACATGTTCCGCGGCCTGATGTACGGCTCGTACAAGAAGCCGCGCGAGCTGGTGTGGCTGCTGGGCATGCTGATCTTCCTGGTGCTGATGGCCGAGGCGTTCATGGGCTACGTGCTGCCGTGGGGCAACATGTCGTTCTGGGGCGCGAAGGTGATCATCTCGCTGTTCGGAACCATCCCCTACATCGGCGACTCGCTGGTGCAGTGGATCATGGGTGACTACATCCCGGCCGACGCCACGCTCAACCGCTTCTTCGCGTTGCACGTGATCGCGCTGCCGCTGGTGCTGCTGCTGCTGGTGGTGCTGCACATCGCCGCGCTGCACGAAGTGGGTTCAAACAACCCCGACGGCGTGGAGATCAAGAAGGGTCCGAAGGGCAACCGCTGGGACGCGCTCAAGCCGGCCGACGGCATTCCGTTCCACCCGTACTACACGGTGAAGGATCTGGTTGGCGTGGGCTTCTTCCTGCTGATCGCGGCCTTCATCATCTTCTTTGCGCCGACCTTCGGTGGCTGGTTCCTCGAGCACGACAACTTCATCCCGGCCAACAACCTGGTGACGCCGTCGCACATCAAGCCGGTGTGGTACTTCACCCCGTTCTACGCGATCTTGCGCATGATCCCGTCGTTCATGGGCACTGCCATCTGGGGCGTGCTGGGCATGTTCGGTGCCATCGCCCTGTTGTTCGCGATGCCGTGGATCGACGTCGGGCAGGTGAAGTCGATCCGCTATCGCGGCACCGGTTACAAGGTGGCGCTCGGCCTGTTCGTGCTGTCGTTCTTCATGCTCGGCGCCGTCGGTGCCGGCGTGACTGCCGAAGTGATCCCGGAGTGGTTCGGCAACGTCGACGTGACGTTCTGGGAAGGCCTGTTCGGCCGCGTAATGACCTTGATTTACTTCGGCTTCTTCGTCTTCCTCGGGCTCTACACGCGCCTGGGCTGGGAGACCACCAAGCCGGTTCCAGAACGGGTGACGATGCATGACTAAGCGTTATTTCTCCACGATCGCGCTAACACTCGGCCTGTTGGTCGGCAGCATGTCGGCGATGGCCTCCGAGGAAGGCGGCCTGCCGTCGGCGGGCACCAACATCAGCGACCAGGCATCGCTGCAGCGTGGCGCCAAGCTGTTCTTCAACTATTGCGTGGGCTGCCACTCGCTGAAGTTCATGCGCTATTCGCGCATCGGCGAGGACCTGGGCCTGTCCGAAGAAGAGGTGATGAAGAACCTCAACTTCACCGGCGCCAACTTCGGCGAGACGATCGAGTCGCACATGCCGGCGGCCGATGCGGCCAAGTGGTTCGGCAAGGCACCGCCGGATCTGTCGCTCGAGGTGCGCGCGAAGACCGCCGACTGGGTCTACGCATACCTCAACTCGTTCTACCTCGATCCGAGCCGCCCGGTGGGCTGGAACAACACCGTCTTCCCGAACGCCTCGATGCCGAATCCGCTGTGGGAACTGCAGGGCGTGCAGACGGCTGTGAAGAAGGACGGCGGCGAGGAAGTGGAGAAGCTGGAGCTGGCCAACCCGGGCAAGATGACCCCGGCGGAGTTCCAGCAGGCCACCCGTGACCTGACGAACTTCCTTGAGTACGCCTCCGAGCCGGCCGCGCTGCAGCGCAAGCACTACGGTATCTGGGTCCTGCTGTTCCTGGCTGGTTTCACCTTCCTGGCGTACATGCTCAAGAAGGAATACTGGAAAGACGTCCACTGATCGCGACGATAGTGGCAAGCGTGCGGCGGCCCCTGGCCGCCGCATTCCGTTGTTAGCTGGGGAGATTGCGCATGGTTCAAAGCGCCCGCTCGCGTACGGTGCTCACTCTGTACACCACCGCCGATGACATCCAGTGTCACCGGGTACGCCTCCTGCTCGCCGCCAAGGGCGTGAGCTACGAACGCGCGATGGTGGAGCCTGGCAAGCCGCCGGAAGACCTCGTCGACCTGAATCCCTATGCGACCACGCCGACCCTGGTGGATCGCGACCTCACCCTGTACGACACCTCGGTCGTCTGCGAGTACCTGGACGAGCGCTATCCGCATCCGCCGTTGATGCCGATCGATCCGCTCTCGCGGGCGCGGCTGCGTCTGGCGGCCGTGCGCATCGAGCGCGACTGGTTGCCGGAAGTGGACATCATCCGCGCCGGCGGCCGGCCGGCCGATGCCGCGCGCAAGCGCCTGCGCGAGCAATTGCTCGCCTCGCTGCCGCTGTTCAAGGCCGCCAAGTTCTTCCTTAATCCGGAGATGAGCCTGGCGGACTGCCTGGTGGCGCCGGTCGTGTGGCGGCTGCCGTGGTTGGGTGTGGATCTGGGCAAGGAGGGGCGTCCGATCCTCGATTACGGCGAGCGCCTGTTCCACAGCCAAGGCTATGCACGCAGCCTTACCGCTGAGGAAAAGGCGATGCGGCCCTGACGATGGCCCACGACGACACTCCCGCGATGACCTCCAATCGCCCGTACCTGCTGCGGGCGATCTATGACTGGATCACCGACAACAACCTGACGCCGTACATCCTCGTCGACGCGGCGCGCGAGGGCGTTCGCGTGCCGCCGCAGGTGATCAAGAACGGTCAGGTGGTGCTCAACCTGGCGATGCGTGCGGTGGCGAACCTCGACCTGGGCAACGAGTGGATCAGCTTCCAGGCCCGCTTCTCCGGGGTCAGCCAGTCCATCCTGATCCCGGTTGCGGCGGTGCTCGCGCTCTATGCCCAGGAAAACGGGCAGGGCATGATGTTTCCCGCCGAGGAAGGCGATGGTGGGGACGTGCCGCCACCGCCCACCGACGGTGGCGAGCCGCCGGGGGGCGCGGAAGGCGGTGCCGACGGCGACCGGCCTAAGCGCGGCGCGCCGCATCTGCGCGTCGTCAAGTAAGGCAGATCCCGCGGCGCAGGCAGATTCGTCTGGTGCGCCGCGGTCGGGTCTCGTCAGGGCTGCGCTCGATCGTCCGGCAATCGGCGGCGCAGCGGCACTACGTTGGCGCTGGTGGTTCCCAGCGGAGTCTGATCCATCGTGCGCGGCGGCGGGGGCGATTCTCCGGTGCCGCCCACCAGCCAGTGCACCGTCGGCAGGCTGAGGCCACTCACGCGCTGTCCTATCATCCACACGCGGCCTTGTTCGCGGTCGTCGCCACCCACGCTGACGTCGAAGCCGTAGCCGCGCTCCAGTCGTCGCTGGCCATCTAGCCGGCGCAGCCTGAGGGCGCGCAAGCCTACCGTTTCGTCCAGCAGTTGCAGCCCGTGCAGCTCGCAGTGCCGCCGCGCTGCGGCGACTGCCAGTTCGCGCGCGCGGGATAGCTTCATCCAGGCGGCGACGATGCCACCGAGGACGAGCAGGAGGAGAAGATCGCGCAGATTGCCCATGTCGGCAGTGTGTGTGCGGTGCAGGGGCTTCGCAAGGGGCGCCGGCCCGGCTCAGTCCAGGCGAAGGCGCAGCGACAGGTCGATGGCGCGCACGTGCTTGGTCAGCGCGCCCACGGACACGAAATCGACGCCGGTACGGCCAATGGCGCTGATGGTGTCGAGGTCAACGTTGCCGGAGACCTCAAGCGCGATCCGCCCGGCGGTGATCCGCACGGCTTCGCGCATCATCGGCAGGTCGAAGTTGTCGAGCATGATGCGGTCGACTCCGGCTTCCAGCGCCTGGGCCAGCTCGTCGAGGCTCTCCACCTCCACCTCCAGCGGCAGAGTGGGGTGCATGCGCCGCCCGGCGGCCACGGCCGCGGCGATGCCGCCAGCCGCCAGAATGTGGTTTTCCTTGATCAGCACGCCGTCGTACAGGCCGATGCGGTGGTTCCAACCGCCGCCGCAGCGCACCGCGTACTTCTGGGCCAAGCGCAGGCCAGGGACGGTCTTGCGGGTGTCGAGCAGGCGCGTGGCGGTGCCGGCCAGGGCCGCGACGTAACGGGCGGCCACCGTGGCCGTGCCGGACAGCAGTTGCAGGAAGTTGAGTGCAGAGCGTTCCGCGGTCACCAGTGCGCGAGCGTGCCCATGCAGGGTGCAGACCGCCGTATCCGCCGCCATCGTGTCGCCATCGCGGTGTCGCCACTCGATACGCACATCGGGGTCGAGCCGCCGGAAACAGGCGTCGAACCAGGGCGTTCCCGCCAGCACGGCCTGCTCACGGCAGGTGAGCACTGCGGTCGCATAGGCCGCAGCAGGCAGCAGATCTGCGGTGGCGTCGCCCGCGCCGATGTCTTCGGCGAAGGCGCGTGCCACATCAAGATCGATCAGCTCGGCGGGCGGCGGGGAAAAACGTTCGCCCTGGCTCATCCGCGCTCCGGCGCATCAGTGGCGGGCTGGCTGAGTCGGCCCACGATGGCATCCATGGCGCGGTCGAAGAACGCGTTGGAGGCCAGCACCCGGGCGCTGCCGCCAGCCAGCGAGGCGGCCAGCTCCTGCGGCGCAAAGTCGCCCACCTTGAGGCCGCGCCGGTTCACGAACAGGTAGCGGCCGCTCATCGGGCTGATCCACGACAGCTTGGCACGCTCGGCCGGGCCATCGGCGGGGCAGAACTCGATCCAGGTGCCGGGCTTCATGGCGCCGACCGCTTCCATCTGGGCCAGCACTTCCGGCGGCAGGATCTCCAGCGGCTCGTCCGGCTGGTCGGCCGGCATGAGCGCGCCTTCCTGGACGGTGTCGACGATCGACTGGATGCTCTCGGGAATCGCCGGCGGCGTCTGTTCGGATGCGACGGCGGCAGCCGGCCCGGCTTCCCCGAGCTGGAGGCGGTAGTAGGCGTGCAGCTGATCGAGCAGCCGCTCGACGTCGTTTTCCTGGAACGCGACGTTGGCCAGCCCGCGACGCAGGGCCCGCTCGATGCCCGGGAGCATCTGGCGCAGCGTGGAGCGGCTCTCCTCATCGTTGCCCAGGCGGGTGCTTGCAACGAATTCGTTGACGAAGCGCAGACCGTCGGCAAACTCCGGTGAGTCCTCGCCCTGCCGCAGCAGGATGAGCACCAGATAGTTCGCCCAGGCCCGTGCGAGCACGCCATGGACCAGCGGAGGAATCGGCTTGCCGTCGATACGCTCGAGAATTTCGCGAGCGGCGCGGCGACGCGCCTGCTCGAGCTTTTCGCGACCGCGGGTGGATTCGGCCACGCGCTGTTCGGCCAGCTCCGCGCGCTTGCGGGTCAGTTCCTGGAACTCCTGCAGATCGGCCAGCAGGCGGTCGAAGATGCCCATGTCGTCGTCGAATTCGTGCAGCAACTGCTCGACGATCGTCTTGACCTTGTCGTGCAGCCGGCGGTCCTTGTCCGACTCGTCCGACCAGCCCTTGGCCACATCAGCGAGGCTGTCGAGCAGGCGGCGGGCCGGATGCTGCCGATGCGCGAACAAGCGGCGGTCGAGGATCGCGGCCTTGAGATAGGGAATCTGCAGCCGGGCCAGCAGCACCTGCATCTGCGGCGGGAGATTGCGGTCTTCGAGGATGAACTCGAAGAGCATGCTGACCAGGTCAATAGTGTCTTCGTCGATCGACGAGACGTGGTTCGGGCGTTCGCCACGCAACGATCCGATCTGGTTGAGCAGATGCTCCTTGAGCGTGGCGACCTCGTGGGCGATGTCGAGGTCGGTTGCCACGCCCGGGTTCGCGCTGGCGCTGCCCGCGCCGGGCGCGAACAGCACCTGACTGGCCAGCTGGTTCTGCAGCACGCTGAGGGCGCCGAGCAGCTCGTTCGCGGTGGGAATGGTCTGCGGCCCGGCGCTGCCGCCGCCGGTCGAGTCGTGGCCACCGCGACGCGCCGTGAACAGCGCATGCAGGGTATTGAGCAGATTGCCCGCGTCTTCGGCCGAGACTTCGCCACCGCTCTGCGCGGCACCGCCGGCCGCGCCCGGGCGATTGCCCGCAGCCGCGGGCGAGGCGCCACGGACCACGCCTTGGCGCAGCTGCGGCAGCACGCCGGCGCGCACCAGCTCGGTGTTGAGCTCCTGGTAGAGCTCCTCCAGGCCGGACAGTACGTACCGATCGAACAGCTTGTAGATGATCAGCTTGACGCGCATGTCCGCCGACAGTTCGCGCATCGCCTGGCGGAAGGTCTGGGTCAGTACGGCCGGCCCGACCGGATTGGTGGCATCGTCCACCTTGATGCCGCCGCAGATGACGGACAGGCGCTGGTTCAACGCGAACAGGTCGCGGGTGATGCGCGACTCGTTCTTGCTGATCATGCTGGTGATAGCGAGCGATTCCTCGAGCTCGTTCTCGCCGACCAGGCTGAGCTCGATGCTGCCCAGTGAGGGAGACGCAGGTTCGGCCACCGCCGAGCGGCGGTTGGCGGCGAATTCGGTCAGCTCACGGCTGAACTGGGCCAGGTAGGTGCGCTCGACGGCCGGCCGGCGCTTGCGCACTTCGCGCATGCCGTCGAAGTAATGCATTTGCGCGGCGTTGTTTTCCGCCTTTTCGGCCAGGTCGAACAGGGCGTCATCGACGTGCTCGAACATGTTGCCGAGCAGCGCCTGCAGGCGCCGGCTGGCCATGTCGCGCACCGAGTGCAACAGCCCGCCCAGGCGCTCGGGCGATTCCGGGCGCTGGTTGAGGTTGACGATCTTGCTTGGTTCGATGGCGTCTTTCATCGCCGCCCCCCGAGGCGAGGCCCCCTGGACATCAGCGACCGCAACGGCCGCACGAGAGCAGACAATAAGCCGAAATCGGCCGTGATGTCATGCGCTGGGCAACAGTTTTGGGCTCAGGCCGCCGGCAGATCGCCCAGTTGCAGGGTGCCGATCCCTTCCTCGGGCAGCATGACCGGAATGCCGTCCTCGACCCGATAGATCACCTTGCCGTCGACGGTGATCAGCGCCTCGTCGATCCGGGCGGTCACGGCCTGGCCGCCCACCGTCTGCAGCGTGCCCGCCCCAATGGCCCGGTTGGCGGCCTCCAGCTCCGTCCGCGACGCGGGCCGAACCGGCGTTTTGCTGACCGGGCAACAGAGGATGTCGAGCAGGCGCTTGTCCATGGATGCGGGGTGTCGGTGCCGGGGAAAGCCCTTACAATAGCGGCTTTTGGACGGTCCAGCCATGACGACAACTGCATTGCCGCCGCGCGTTGGCGTGGTCATGGGCTCCCGCTCGGACTGGGAGACCATGCAGCATGCCGCCGAGCTGCTCGCCGAGCTTGGCGTGGCCCATGAAGTGCAGGTGGTCTCGGCCCATCGCACGCCCGACCTGCTGTTCCAGTACGCCGAACAGGCGGTGGACCGCGGCATCCAGGTGATCATCGCCGGGGCCGGCGGCGCGGCGCATCTGCCGGGCATGCTGGCTGCCAAGACCCGTCTTCCCGTATTCGGTGTGCCGGTGCAGTCCAAGGCGCTCAACGGCATGGACTCGCTGCTGTCGATCGCGCAGATGCCCGCGGGCATTCCGGTGGGGACGCTGGCGATCGGCCGGGCCGGCGCGGTGAACGCTGCGCTGCTCGCCTGCGCCGTGCTGGCCTTGCACGATCCCGCTCTGGCGCGGGCGCTGGAAGGTTACCGCGCGCGCCAGACCCTCAACGTGCTCGACAACCCGGATCCGCGCGCATGAGCGAGCGTCGACAGCCGGTTCTGGGCATTCTCGGTGGCGGGCAGCTGGCGCGCATGCTGGCGATCGCCGGCGCGCCGCTCGGTGTGCAGACGCTGGTGGTCGATGGCACCGCGGACGCCTGTGCCGGGCAGGTCGCCCCGCTGGTGGTGGCCGACTGGCACGACCAGGCCGCCCTGGGCGAATTCGCACGCAAGGTCGATGCGGTGACGTTCGATTTCGAGAACGTGCCGGCCGACACGGCGCACTGGCTGGCCGAGCGCGTAGCGGTGTTCCCGAACCCCCGCGCGTTGGCGGTGGCCCAGGATCGCCTGGCGGAGAAAACCCTGTTTCGTGATTGCGGCCTGGCGACGCCCGAGTTCGTGCCGGTCGACACCCGTGCCGACCTCGATCGCGCGCTGGCCGTCACCGGTGCCCCGGCGATCCTCAAGACGCGGCGGCTGGGTTACGACGGCAAGGGCCAGTTCCGTTTGCGCACGGCAGAGGACGCCGACGCGGCGTGGGCGGCGCTGGGCACGCAGGCGGCCGCGCACGGCCTGATCCTCGAGGCCTTCGTACCGTTCGAGCGTGAGCTTTCGGTGTTGGCGGTACGCGGCCGCGATGGCGATTTCCGTACCTGGCCGCTCACCCGCAACTGGCACACCGATGGCGTGCTCAGCCTGAGCCTGGCGCCGGCGCCGGATATCGACACGCTGCAGCCGCACGCTACTGCATTGGCACGCACGCTCGCCGAACGGCTCGACTACGTCGGCGTGTTCGCGCTGGAGCTGTTCGTGAAGGACGGCGAGCTGCTCGGCAACGAGATGGCGCCGCGCGTGCACAACTCCGGGCACTGGACCATCGAAGGGGCTCATACCAGCCAGTTCGAGAATCACGTGCGCGCCGTGCTTGGCCTGCCGCTGGGCGACACCGGCGCGCGCGGTGCCTCGCTGATGTTCAACTGGATCGGCGCGCTGCCCGATCCGGCTCCGGTGCTGCACACCGTCGACGGCCACTGGCACGACTACGGCAAGCAGGCACGGCCGGGTCGCAAGGTCGGTCATGCGACGGTGTGCGCGCCGGATGCCTCGACGCTGGTGGAGCGGGCCGAGGCGCTGGCCCAGGTGATCGGCTGGGAGCAGCCGGTGGCGGCCGTGCGCGGTGCCTTCGGCGACTGATCCGGGCGCGAGCGAACGGCGGGCACAAAAAAAGCGGAGCCGGTGACGGCTCCGCTTTTTCATGGGTGATAGCGAAATCAGGCCAGGTTCTTGGCCGCGAAGTCCCAGTTCACCAGGTTCCAGAACGCTTCCAGGTACTTCGGGCGGGCGTTGCGGTAGTCGATGTAGTACGCGTGCTCCCACACATCGGCGGTGAACAGCGGCTTGTCGCTGCCGGTGATCGGCGTGGCGGCGTTGGAGGTGTTGACGATGCCCAGCGAACCGTCCGGACGCTGCACCAGCCAGGTCCAGCCCGAGCCGAAGTTGCCGGTGGCCGACTTGGTGAACTCTTCCTTGAACTTCTCGAACGAGCCGAACGCCTTGGTGATCGCGTCGGCCAGCTTGCCGCTCGGCTCGCCGCCGCCGTTGGGCTTCATCGAGTTCCAGTAGAAGGTGTGGTTCCACACCTGGGCGGCGTTGTTGAACACGCCGCCGGAGGACTTCTTGACGATGTCTTCCAGGGGCGCGTCCTCGAACTCGGTGCCCTTGATCAGGTTGTTGAGGTTGGTGACGTAGGCCTGGTGGTGCTTGCCGTAGTGGTACTCCAGCGTCTCGGCGGAGATATGCGGCTCGAGGGCATTCTTTTCGTAGGGCAGGGCGGGCAGTTCGATCGCCATGACTTTGGCTCCTTGACGTTGGCTTAAGAGGGGAATTGGGCTTGCCGCGCCTGCGCGGCGCCGGGGAAGCGGCTGATACACTAGCGGCTTGCCTGCATTGTAGTGATGAATACCCGAGCTATGGACGTCAACGAACGAATCAAGGCGGTGCTCGCCGAGCACGCCATGGTGCTCTTCATGAAGGGCACGCCGCAGTATCCGATGTGCGGTTTCTCCAGCCGGGCCGTGCAGGCGCTGGAGGCGGCGGGAGCATCGTTCCACGCGGTGAACGTCCTGGCCGATCCGGAAATCCGCGCCGCGCTGCCGCACTACGCCAACTGGCCGACCTTCCCGCAGTTGTTCATCCAGGGCGAGTTGATCGGCGGCTGCGACATCATCGAAGACCTGCATGCGGCCGGTGAGCTGGAGCGCATGGCCAACGACGTGCTTGGGGCGCTGCACGGATGACCATGTCGCGCGTGAACGAGTACGCGCCGGCGCCTGCCGGCGCGTTGGCCGAACGCGTGGTGCTGGTCACCGGCGCCTGCGGCGGTCTGGGGACCGCGACGGCGAAGGCGGCGGCACGGGCCGGTGCCACCGTGATCATCACGGGGCGGCGCAAGCGCCAGCTGGAGCAGCTGTACGACGCGATGCTGCAGGAGCATCTGCCCGAGCCGGTGATCCACCCAATGGACATCGAGAGCGCCACGCCGGTCGACTATGAAGCGCTGGTCGATGGCATCGAGCGCGACCTCGGTCGACTCGACGGCATCGTGCACGCCGCGGTGAGCTTCCCCGGCCTCACGCCGCTGGCCATGCACAAGCCCGACCAGTTCCTGCGCGCGATGCATGTGAACGTGTCCGCGCCGTTTGCGCTTACCCAGGCATGCCTGCCGCTGCTGGCGAGGTCGCCAGACAGTGCCGTGATATTCGTGCTGGACGATCCAGAGCTGCTGGCGCGGGCGCACTGGGGTGCCTACGGCGCCTCCAAGGCGGCGCTGGAGCGCATGGCCGAGATCCTGCACCAGGAAAACGACCGTGGCGCCGTGCGCGTGCAGTGCCTGCTGCCCGGGCCGATGCGCACCGCGCTGCGCCGCGAGGCGTACTTCGGCGAGGATACGCTGCGCCACCCGCCGCCGGACGCCGCGGCCGAGGCGGTCGTTTACCTGCTCAGTCCGCAGGGCGTCGCCGCGCGCGGTGCGGTGCTGGATCTGCGCAAGGCTTGACCGGCCGTACTTCACCCCTTGCGGGGCGTTTCACCAACACACAGGGGCTGTATCCATGGAAGCGCAGATGACCACCCTGTCGGCGGGAATCCTGCTGTTCCTGATCATGGATCCGCTGGGCAACATCCCGTTTTTCCTGAGCCTGCTCAAGGATGTGCCGCCGCGCCGCCGGCGCGTGGTGATGGTACGCGAGCTGTTGATCGCACTGGGCGTGCTGCTGGGGTTCCTGGTCGGCGGCCAGTTGATCCTCAAGGCGCTGCAGTTGCGGCAGGAATCGATCAGCATTGCCGGCGGCATCGTGCTGTTCCTGATAGGCATCCGCATGGTGTTCCCGCCGGCTGACGGCGGCGGCATCTTCGGCAAGCCGGGGCAGGGCGAGCCGTTCATCGTGCCGATGGCGATTCCCGGCGTGGCCGGTCCTTCGGCGATGGCCGCGCTGCTGCTGCTGACCAACACCCAGCCCGGCCGCACCGCGGACTGGGCGATGGCTCTGGTACTTGCCTGGCTAGCCACCTCGGTGATCCTGCTCAGTTCTACTTACCTGTTCCGCTGGTTGGGCGAGAGCGTGCTCACGGCGCTGGAGCGGGTGATGGGCATGCTGCTGATCGCCCTGTCGGTGCAGATGTTCCTCGGCGGTGTGGCGGCTTACCTGCACCTGACTGTTTGAAATCCTGCCGTCGGCCGGGCCGTCGAGCGGCTGTCATAATTGGGCGCCAGCATGCAGGCACTCCAGGGAGACGGTCATGCTCAGCATCGATAAAAGCCTCGTCGAGCGCCTGCCGTGGCTCGCTCAGCACCCGCGTATCCGCCGCCCTGTCGCCGGGATGCTCGGGCGGCTCGCCGACGAGGCGGGGTTCAATCGCGTCCTGAAGGCCGTGGGCGATGTCCGCGGCCTCGATTTCGTCGACCGCACGCTGGACACATTGGGCGCCAGCTATCGCATCAATCCCCGCGAGCGGGAAAACATTCCGGTCGATGGGCCGGTGCTCGTGGTGGCCAACCACCCGCTGGGCATGGTCGACGCGCTGGCGCTGCTGCACCTGGTTGGCTCGGTGCGCCCGGACGTCCGCATCCTGGGCAACGACTGGCTGGCGCTGGTGGAGCCACTGCGTCCGCTGCTGCTCCCAGTGGACGTGTTCGGCAAGGGCGCGGCATCGAAGATGCGCAACATCTATCGCGCCCTGGACAACGGTGAGGCGCTGATCGTGTTTCCGGCCGGCGAGGTGTCGCGGCTGGGGCCGGGTGGGCTGCGCGATGGGGCGTGGTCCGATGGCTTCGCGCGCCTGGCCCTGCGCAGCAAGGCGCCGGTGTTGCCCATCCACGTCGCCGCGCGCAATTCGGCGATGTTCTACGGCGTGTCCATGTTCGCCAAGCCGCTGTCCACCGCCATGCTGCCGCGCGAGGCGGTGACCCCGGCGCGGCAGCAGCGCATTGGTTTCAGTGTCGGTGCGCTGGTGGGCGCCGAGGAGCTGGAGCAGCGCAGCGGCGGCGATCCGGCGCAGGGGGCCAAGCTCATGCGCCGCCATGTCTACCGGGTGGGCCGCCGTCGCGGCCTGATCTTCGGTGGTCAGGCGCCGCTGGCCCACCCGGAGCCGACCGAGCGCGTGGTGGCCGGACTGGCTGCCGAGGCGGAAAAGCTGGCTGATCTCGCCGATGGCAAGCAGGTGCTGCTGTTGCAGGGTTCACCCGACAGTGCGGTGTTGCGCGAGATTGGTCGCCTGCGCGAGCTGACCTTCCGCAAGGTGGGCGAGGGAACCGGCGCCCGCCGCGACCTCGACGCCTACGACGCGTATTACGAGCATCTGGTGCTGTGGGACCCCAAGGCGCTGCGCATCGTCGGCTCGTATCGCTTCGGGCACGGCGGGCGAATCATCGCCGAGCGTGGCATGGCGGCGCTCTACACTTCCAGCCTGTTCAATTACTCGCCGGCGCTGGAATCGCGACTGGCGCAGGGGTTGGAGCTGGGCCGCAGCTTCATTGCGCCGGCGTACTGGAAGTCGCGCGCGCTCGATCAGCTGTGGCAGGGCATCGGCCTGTACCTGCAACGTCATCGTGAGCTGCGCTACCTGTTCGGTCCGGTAAGCATGTCGGTGAACCTGCCGCGTGAGGCGCGCGAGTGGATTGCGGCGGCCCACCAGCACTACTTCGGTCAGCCGGGACTGGCGGCGGCGCGGCAGCCGTTCGTGGTCTCCCCCGATGTCGTGAGCATGGTGCGCGAGGCGCTGGCGGGGCTGGAGCCGGCCGAGGGGCTGGGCAAGCTCAAGCATCATCTCGATGCGCTGGGCGTCAGTCTGCCCGTGCTCTATCGCCAGTACGTGGACTTGGTCGAGCCCCAGGGCGTGCAGTTCCTCGATTTCGGCGAGGATCCGGGCTTCTCCGGCTGCGTCGATGGCCTGGTGATGCTCGATCTGGCCAACCTCAAGCCCGCCAAACGGGCCCGTTACCTCGGCAAGGCCTAGCCGGGGGCTATATCGCTTGTCGATGCGCCCCGCCTCAGGGCGGGGCTTCCGGCGCGTGCAGTGAATTCGTTACAAAACTGTCATACACTACCGTTAAAGTCGGTTTAACAATCAGTTGGCAGGTGGGGTGGACCCGCCGCAACCCGTGTCTCCGACACCAGCACCACAAAAAAACCGGGGAAAAGCACCGTCGTCCTTGAAGCCTGGCTGCCGCCGGGCATTCGTACGTTCTTGCTTTTTTTGCCCACCGATTTCCGTTGCGAACCAAAGGGTCGATACCGAATGAACAGTCGAATCCGCTCCAAAGTCCTGCCGTTTGCCATCGCGTCGTTGCTGGCTGTGTCGGCACCGGCCTTCGCGCAGGACACGTCGTCCTCCATCAGTGGCCGCGTGCTTGATGCCAGCGGCCAGCCGGTCGCCAATGCCACTGTGCAAATCGTGCACGAGCCCTCGGGCACCACCAAGGTGGTGACGACGGATGCCAGCGGTCGCTATGCCGCGCAGGGCCTGCGCGTGGGTGGTCCGTTCGATGTGAAAGTCAGCAAGGACGGTACCGAGGCCGACCAGAACAACGTTTACCTGCAACTGGGTCAAGAATCGGCGATCAACGTCACGATGACCACGGCCTCTGCTCAGCAGGCCACCGAGCTGGGCGGCGTGACCGTTTCGGCCAGCACGCTGGCACAGACGTTCAGTCCTGACAATAAGGGAATTTCCACGAACGTCTCGCGCCGAGAGATTGAGGCTACTCCGACCCCCGATCGATCGATCCAGAACATCGTGCGCCTCGACCCGCGCATCGTGATCACCGACCGCGAGCGTGGCGAGTTCTCCGCGATCGGTCAGAACAGCCGCTACAACAACATCACTGTCGATTCGGTCAGCGCGAACGATCCGTTCGGCTTGAACGCGAACGGCCTGCCGACCCTGGCCACGCCGATCTCGCAGGACACGATCGAGGAATACAACATCTCCACGGCCAACTACGACACGGCGATCCGCCGCGGCGTCGGTGCCAACGTCAACGCCGTCACCAAGAGCGGTACCAACGACTTCCACGGTTCGGTCTACTACGTATTCCAGAACCAGAACATGATCGGCAAGAACGAGATCGACCGTAAGTACACCGCATTCGATCGCCAGTGGACCGGTGGCGCCACCGTCGGTGGCCCGATCATCAAGGACAAGCTGTTCTTCTTCCTGTCGGCCGAAAAGAGCACCAAGGTTGCCGCAGGCAGCCCGTACGGTCCGGAGGACTCCAGCGCCTCGTCGCCGATCGCCGGCCTGACCTCCGCCGAGGTGCAGCAGGTGATCGATGCCGCCAAGGCCAAGGGCCTGCCCGACCCGGGCACCTACGGCGGTGGCAACTCGAACCTGCAGGACAAGCGCTACCTCGGCAAGATCGACTGGAACATCACCGACAACCATCGCGCGAGCTTCACCTACAGCCAGACCAAGGAGACCAAGCCGGTCATCACCGGGTCGAGCACCAAGCTGGTGCTGAACAGCGGCTGGTACACCACCAACGTCAACAGCAAGAGCTACGCGCTGCACTTCTACGACGACTGGTCGGAGAACTTCTCCACCGACACCACGCTGTCCTACGCCAGCTTCGACCAGCTGCGCGGTCCCTACAACGGCGTGGCCAGTCCGGATGTCACGGTCTACCCGACCACCTACAGTGATGGAACGGCGGTCGAGTTCGGCACCGAGTACTCCAGTCAGGCCAACGTGCTCAAGACCAGCACGCTGAACTTCGCCTGGGCCGGCACCTATTACGCCGGTGACCATACCCTCAAGGGTGGTTTCGATTTCGAGCGCGACAAGTTCTACAACCTGTTCATGCAGAACGCGTACGGCAGCTACACGTTCGAAGACGGTAACGGCATGACCGGCCTGCAGAACTTCCTGGCAGGTAACTACTACAGCTATTACTACAACCGTCCGGCCAACGGTCTGGGCCTCGGCGACGTCGCGGCCAACTACGGCATCAAGCAGTGGGGCGTGTTCCTGCAGGATACCTGGCAGGTCACCAACAACCTGTCGGTGCAGTACGGCGTGCGCGTGGACATCCCGCTGATGAGCGACAAGCCGCTGTACAACGCGACCTTCGCCCAGGCGCCGGGCGTGGGCGCCAACGGTGCGGCTACCGGTGGGTTCGGTCGCTCCAACCAGACCACCATCAACGGCAACCGCGTGGTACAGCCGCGCATGTCGTTCAACTACACCTTCGACACCGAGCACCTGACCCAGTTGCGTGGTGGTGCGGGCCTGTTCATCGCCAATCCGCCGAACGTGTGGGTGGGCAACATCTTCTCCAACTCGGGCGTGACGCAGACCCAGTTCGTCTGCGGCAACTCGTCGAAGACCTGCTCCGGCGCCAACGCGCCGGCCTTCAGCGCCGATCCGTACAACCAGAACGATGGCGTGCTGACCGCCGGCAAGATGACGGTGAATACCGTCGAGCCGGGTTTCCGCATGCCGAGCGCCTGGAAGCTCTCCCTGGGCTTCGACAAGGAGCTGCCGTGGTGGGGCCTGATCGCGACCGTCGACTATGAGCACATCAAGCAGCGCGATGCGATCCTGTACCAACATCTGAACCTGGGTGCCCCGAATGGCGTGCTGCCCGATGGCCGCGAGAGCTTCTACAAGAGGATGGACCTCAATCCAAAGGCCTCCGGCAACTTCACCCGTACCAACGCCAACCCGGCCTTCAACGACGTGATCAACCTGGCCAACACCAGCCGCGGCAAGGCCGACAGCCTCGCCCTGTCGCTGAAGAAGCCGTTCTCGGAAGACTGGTCCGGCATGATCGGCTTCACCTGGAGCCGTGCCACCGAGGTCAACCCGGGCACGTCCAGCGTGGCGACGTCGAACTACAAGTACAACTTCGTCACCAACCCGAACGAAAACAAGGCGAGCCCGTCCAACTACTCGATCCCGCGTCGTGTACTGGCCAGCCTTAACTGGCAGCACCGCTTCTTCGGTGACTACGCCACCAGCGCCAGCATCATGTACGACGGCCACAACGCCGCGCCGTACAGCTGGGCCTTCGGCAACGACGCCAACGGCGACGGCTACGTCAACGACCTCGTCTACATCCCGCATCCGGGTGACATCGAGTTCCGCGGCAACGTGAGCCAGCAGAAGATCGACAGCTTCTACGCCTACATCCAGCAGAACGACTACCTGAAGGATCACCAGGGCCAGATCGCCGGCCGCAACGGCGACCGCGCAGGCTGGATCAACCAGATCGACCTGAGCTTCAGCCAGGAAATCCCGGGCATCTTCAAGGGCAACAAGGGCATCGTCCGGCTGGACGTCTACAACTTCACCAACCTGCTGAACAAGCACTGGGGCATCGAGCACCGCGTCGACTTCCCGGGCGGCCGCTCCCTGGCCGACTACTACGGCGTCGATCCGGTCACCGGCAAGTACATCTACGACATCTCGTCGGCGAACTACACCGGTGCCAACGGTGGCTACGCGCCGAAGGCGATTCCGACGTATGCCAACTCGGGCGACGACCTCGCCCAGCGCTGGTCGGTGCTGCTGACGGTGAAGTACACGTTCTAAACAAGCCATTGGTTTTTGATGTAGTTCGAACCGGCGCCTGTGAGGGCGCCGGTTTTTTTTCTGCCTTGACCGTGACATGGCGGCGGGGGATGCTTGGCGGTCCGCCACGGCGCTGCATGAGGCAGTGGGTCGTCAGCGGCAGGAGAGTTTGCGGATGAACGAGATTCACGCCGGCGTTGTCGGCAAGGCCCCCACCGTCAGCGCGCGCATTTCGCCCGCCGGTGGCCTGGACATTCTTTCGCGCAACGAAGTGGCGCGGTTGCGCGATGCCAGCGGTTCGGGCATGCATGCGCTGCTGCGACGCTGCGCCTTGGCCGTGCTGACCTCGGGCAGCATGAGCGACGACCCGCGCTCGATGTTCGAGCAGTACCCCGAGTTCGACATCCAGGTGCTGCAGCAGGATCGCGGCATCAAGATTGAGCTCACGCACGCACCCGCCCAGGCCTTCGTGGACGGCCAGATCATCCGCGGCATCAACGAGCTGCTGGTCGCCGTGGTGCGCGACATCGTCTACGTGTCGACCCAGCTGGAGCAGGGCGGTTTCGACCTCGACGACACCGTGGGTCTGACCCACGCCGTGTTCGAGATCCTGCGTAACGCGCGCATCCTCAAACCGCAGATCGATCCCAACCTGGTAGTGTGCTGGGGCGGCCATTCGATCTCGCGCGACGAGTACGAGTACACCAAGCAGGTCGGCTACCAGCTCGGTTTGCGCGGCATGGACATCTGCACGGGTTGCGGCCCGGGCGCGATGAAGGGACCGATGAAGGGCGCGACCATCGCTCACGCCAAGCAGCGCCGGCGCAACAACCGTTACATCGGCATCACCGAGCCGGGCATCATCGCGGCCGAGTCGCCAAACCCGATCGTCAACCAGCTGGTGATCATGCCGGACATCGAGAAGCGCCTGGAGGCCTTCGTACGCATGGGTCACGGGATCATCGTGTTCCCCGGCGGCGTGGGCACAGCGGAGGAAATCCTCTATCTGCTGGGCATCCTGCTGCACCCGGACAACGCCGGCGTGCCGTTCCCGCTGATCTTCACCGGGCCGCGGCAGTCGGCCGCCTACTTTGAGCAGATCGACCGCTTCCTACGGCTGACGCTGGGCGAAGAGGTGGCGCAGCACTACCAGATCGTGGTGGACGATCCGGCGGCGGTGGCGCGGGCGATGGTCAAGGGCGTGGACAAGGTGCGCAACCACCGCCTGGACAACAAGGACGCGTTCTTCTTCAACTGGGCGCTCAACATCCCGTTCGCGTTCCAGGTGCCGTTCCGGCCGACCCACGAAGCGATGCGTTCGCTGGCGATTCATCGCGAGCGTCCGCGCCACGAGCTGGCGGCGGATCTGCGTCGAGCGTTTTCCGGCATCGTCGCGGGCAACGTGAAGGAAGAGGGGGTGCGTGCCATCGAGCAGCACGGCCCGTTCGACATCGATGGCGAGGCCGACATCATGCGTTCGCTCGACGAGCTGCTGCAGGCATTCGTCGCGCAGCACCGCATGAAACTGCCCGGCGGCACGGCCTACGTGCCTTGCTATCGGGTGCGCTCGGCCTGATCGAAAAGCACCCGGCAGCGTCTTGACAGCCCGGGTCTGCCTCGACAAACTACGCAGCTCACGCCCGAATAGCTCAGCTGGTTAGAGCACTTGACTGTTAATCAGGGGGTCGTTGGTTCGAGTCCAACTTCGGGCGCCATCTTCAGCGAAAAAGCCGGCCTTGCGCCGGCTTTTTTGTGTGCGTCTTCGACCGTAGCCCGGGTCAGCCGTCCCTGGCGCAGGCGGAGGTCTGCGTCTTCGTGGGTCGGTCACCGCGGATGCGTCCGGCATTGGATACCACCACGTTCAAGCCACGCTCGCCCTGTCCCTCCAGGCACATGGTAAGGGTCAGGTTGCTCCCGGCGGCGCTGCCGTCCGGGTGAAAGCGCACGCGGTAGCGCCCCGGGCTGCTGCGAACGTGCAGGCGGGTATCGCTTGATGTGCCCGTGTACAGGGGCTGGTGGTCCGGTTGATAGTCGCCATCGCGATCCTCGCCAATCAGCCAGCCCTGGTCCCAGGTGGAACTCGCCTGGCATTGTTCGCCGTCGCTGCTGGGACAGAACACGACCGGCACACCATGCATGACAGCGGCTTCGCGGGCATGCTGCAGCCCGGCGATGTAATCCATTTGTGTCGATTGCAATCGGTTGCGCGAAACCAGGCCGCCCAGCGACGGCGCCGCGATGCTCACCAGCACGGCCAGGATGGCCAGCGCCATGATCTGTTCGATGAGCGTGATGCCGGATTGGCCGGTATGGCCGCGGCGTCCGTTCCTATAAGGCATGCCTGCGCTCCTGCGTGGTCCATGGCGATGCTAGGCGTGGTGTCGCGGGCAGGCTGCCGCTCGATGCGGCCGGAGGCCGTCGGAGGCTGCTGACAGGCTCTGTCAGGAGGGGCGATTTAAAATGCGGGTCCGCGCCCGCATCTCGACCGCCATGACTGAACGATTCGAGCTCGTTTCCCCTTATCAGCCCTCGGGCGATCAGCCGCAGGCGATCGAGCGCCTGAGCGAAGGCTTTGAAGCCGGCCTGGCGGCGCAGACTCTGCTGGGCGTGACGGGGTCGGGCAAGACCTACACGATTGCGAACGTTATCCAGCGGGTGCAGCGGCCGACCATCGTGATGGCTCCGAACAAGACGCTGGCGGCGCAGCTGTACGGCGAGTTCAAGGAGTTCTTCCCGCACAACGCGGTGGAGTACTTCGTCAGCTACTACGACTACTACCAGCCTGAAGCCTACGTGGTGGCGTCGGACACCTTCATCGAGAAGGACGCCTCGATCAACGAGCACATCGAGCAGATGCGGCTGGCTGCGACCAAGGCGCTGCTGTCGCGGCGCGATTCGATCATCGTGGCCACGGTGTCGGCGATCTACGGCCTGGGCAATCCGGAGGATTACCTCTCGCTGCGCCTGATCCTCGCCCGCGGCGAGCGCATCGAGCAGCGCCAGCTGATCCGCCAGCTCACCGAGCTGCAGTACAGCCGCAACGAGATGGAGCTGCGCCGCGGCACCTACCGCGTACGCGGCGAGATCATCGACGTGTTCCCGGCCGAGTCGGAAACCGAGGCCCTGCGCATCGAGCTGTTCGACGGTGAGGTGGAGAACCTGGCGCTGTTCGATCCGCTGACCGGCGAGGTCATCCGCAAGGTGCCCCGCTATACGGTGTATCCGCGCACGCATTACGCCTCCACCCGCGAGAGCGTGCTCAATGCTATCGAGACGGTGAAGGTCGAGCTGAAGGAGCGGCTGGACCAGCTCTACGGCAACAACAAACTGCTCGAGGCGCAGCGGCTGGACCAGCGCACCCGCTTCGATATCGAGATGATGGCCGAGGTCGGTTACTGCCAGGGCATCGAGAACTACTCGCGCCACCTGACCCGCCGCCTGCCGGGCGAGCCGCCGCCTACGCTGTTCGACTACCTGCCGGCCGACGGTCTGCTGGTGATCGACGAGTCGCACGTCACCGTCCCCCAGCTCGGTGCCATGTACAAGGGCGACCGCTCGCGCAAGGAGACGCTGGTGGAGTTCGGCTTCCGCCTGCCCTCGGCGATGGACAACCGCCCGCTGCGTTTCGAGGAGTGGGAGCAGCGCGTGCCGCGGGCGATCTACGTCTCGGCCACGCCGCGGGATTACGAGTTGCAGAAATCCGGCGACGCGGTGGTCGAGCTGGTGGTGCGCCCGACCGGCCTGGTCGATCCGGAGGTCGAGGTTCGGCCAGTGCGGACCCAGGTCGACGACCTGCTCGGCGAGGTGCGCAAGCAGATCGCGATGGGCGACCGTACCTTGGTCACCACGCTGACCAAGCGCATGGCCGAAAACCTCACCGAATACCTGGCCGAGCACGACATCAAGGTGCGCTACCTGCATTCGGACATCGAGACGGTCGAGCGCAGCGAGATCATCCGCGACCTGCGCCTGGGCGAGTTCGACGTGCTGGTAGGCATCAACCTGCTGCGCGAGGGCCTGGACATGCCGGAGGTGTCGCTGGTGGCCGTGCTGGATGCCGACAAGGAAGGCTTCCTGCGCTCCACCGGCTCGCTGATCCAGACCATCGGCCGCGCAGCGCGCAACGTGCGCGGCCGTGCGATTCTCTATGCCGACGAAGTCACCCGCTCGATGCAGGCGGCGATGGACGAGACGGCGCGCCGCCGCGAGAAGCAAGTTGCGTATAACGAAGCGCATGGCATCACGCCGCAGACCGTGGTGCGGCGCATCGCCGACATCATGGAAGGTGCCCGCAGCGAGGCGCCGGCTGGCAAGGGGCGCGGCAAGCGCGGCGCGGGGCGCGAGCGCGAGAAGGCCGTGGCCGAGCCCGCCGCTGGATACGAGTCGCTCAATCCCCAGCAGCTTTCCGCCGCGATCAAGAAGCTCGAGGCGCAGATGTACAAGCACGCGCAGAACCTGGAGTTCGAGGAGGCCGCGCGCGTCCGCGACCAGATCGGCCAGCTGCGCGAGCAGGCCCTGCGCTAGCGGCGCGTTGCAGTTGCGCGGGTTTTGCAGCTTTGGCTATACTTCGCGGCTCTTGGGCGGTTAGCTCAGCGGTAGAGCACTACCTTGACATGGTAGGGGTCACAAGTTCGATCCTTGTACCGCCCACCAAGATTTCGAACAGGCCGGCAGCAATGCCGGCCTGTTTGCATGAGGGCCACCGGTTTTCGCCCGAGGCGGCGCCCGCGAGCCAGCGAAAACCGTTGCGCGTTTCCATCCCGCGCAACCGGCATCGAGGGGTGCTGCGACGGACTTGGGTCCGCCACGCTCGATACCGGTTCACCCCAAGGGCGCCCTCCAACGAAGGAGGCCGTACCATGTCCGCATCACCCCGATTCCGTCTCGCGTTCGCCACGTCCGTGCTGGTACCTGGCATCCATCCGGACGATGCCCATCTCGCCGACTGCCTGCGCGAGCGCGGCATCGAGCCCACCGCCTGCGTGTGGAACGACCCCGCCGTGGACTGGGCCGGCTTCGACGCGGTGCTGATGCGTTCGACCTGGGACTACTTCCAGCACTACGCGGCCTTCCTGCAATGGCTCGACCGCCTGCCGGTGCCACTGATCAACGACCGCGCACTGGTGCGCTGGAACAGCGACAAGCGCTACCTGCTGGACCTGGCCGCGCAAGGCGTGGACATCATCCCCACCCGGCTGGCCACGGCCGCCGAGCTGCCGGCCTGCACCCGGGCGATGGCGGGGCAGGAGCTGATCGTCAAGCCGACCGTCAGCGGCACCGCCTGGCACACCGTCCGCGGCCGCGCCGGCGAGCCGGCTTTCGAGGCGGCGCTGGCCGCGCTGCCGCGG